>DAOWGG010000006.1 GCA_030637565.1 Candidatus Peregrinibacteria bacterium
AAAAATAGATTAGCGCTGACGTCATGTAGATTTTTTGTCGTACTCATTTTATTTTGTTTTTAACTGAACTCATTTTACCAAAAAGCAAAGAACGAAACAACGACATAAAATATATACTTAAGCTTGAGAATTAAGACAAAAATAAGGTATGGTTATCTCGTTATTTCGTTACAAAGTCTTATGCAACTCACCCCCGAAGAAGTAAAACACATCGCCAAACTAGCTCGCCTCAAACTCAGCGACAAAGAAGTTAAAAAGTTCAGCGAACAGCTCTCTAGCATTCTTTCTCATGCCGATATGTTGAATGAGGTGAACACGGATAACGTAGAGCCCATTGCCCAGATCACTGGCATTGAGAATGTTTTATTTAAAGATGAAGAAAAAGGGTGTGATCACACCGATGAATTAATCAAAGAAACCCCTCAGGAAATTCAGGACCATATGATTAAAGTAAAAAACGTTTTTTAACCCATTACTACGAGAATGATTGAACTAACTATTGCCGAAGCCAACAAAGGATTAAAAGAAAAAAAGTTCAGCAGCACTGAGCTGACTCAATCGTATTTGGATCATATTGAAAAAACCGATGGAACCTTAAATTCTTACGTAACCGTTACCAAAGAGGTGGCCTTGGAGCAAGCGAAGAAAGCGGATGAAAAAGGAAGTTTTGAAAATCCGCTGGAAGGAATTCCAATGAACTTAAAAGATATTATTTGCACCAAAGATATTAAAACCACTGCTTGTTCAAAAATTTTAGAAGACTTCACCCCTCCTTACAACGCCGACGTGACACAAAGACTACTAGATTCGGGTGCCGTTCTTCTTGGAAAAGCAAACACCGATCAATTCGCTATGGGAAGTAGCTCCGAAAGCAGTTATTTTGGAGTGACTAAAAACCCATGGAACACCGAGTATGTTGCGGGAGGATCTTCCGGAGGTCCAGCCGCCAGTGTGGCCGCCGATCAATGCGTATTCGCCATTGGAACCGACACAGGAGGAAGCATTCGTCAGCCTGCCAGCCTGTGTTCTTGCGTTGGTTTTAAGGTAAGTTACGGTCGCGTGCCACGATATGGCGTCATTTCATACGCTTCTTCTTTCGACACCATCGGCCCACTCACCAAAACCATGGAGGATGCCGCATTGGTTTTAAATGTCATCGCTGGAAAATCGGAAAACGACAGTACGACACCCGATCAGCCCGTTCCCGATTACACCAATTTCTTAAAAGAAGACTTAACGGGAATGATAATCGGAGTTCCAAAAGAATATTTTGAAGGAGTAGAACAGGAAACGATTGATATAATTAATGCGAACATAGAAGTAATTAAAAAACTGGGAGCCAATGTGATCGAAGTCAGCCTTCCTCTCACTAAATATGCCATTCCAACCTACTATTTATTAGTGAAATCGGAAGCAAGCACCAACATGGCACGATACGACGGAGTAAAATACGGCCACACCGCTGATGATGCCAAAGAACTTTTAGATATTTATATGAAAAGCCGTTCCGAAGGATTTGGCGAAGAAGTAAAGCGAACCATTATGCTGGGAACGTACGCACTTTCCGCAGGTTATTACGATGCGTTCTATTTAAAAGCGGCAAAAGTACGAGCCTTGATGCAACAGGAATTTGAAGAAGTCTTTCTAAAATGTGATGCACTCATTACCCCCACTTCCCCATTTCCTGCATTTAAAATCGGAGCAAAAACAGATGATCCGCTCGCGATGTATGCCGCCGACACACTCACCGTTCCCGCTGGAATCTGCGGATTACCAAGCGCTTCACTTCCTGCTGGATTCAGCAAAGAAGGTCTGCCGATCGGAATGCAAATCATCGCCAATCAATACAAGGAAGAAAAAGTGATTCAGGTCGGTCACGTCTTTCAAAAAGCCACCGACTGGCACACCAAGAAACCAACGTTATAAGCCTTAAGCTGTAAGCTATAAGAATTAAATTAGCTTATCACTTATTGCTTATTTCTTACCGCTTGAAATTATGAAGTACACAATCAGTATCTGCCAAGGAACCAATTGTCAAAACTTCCTCAGTGAAGATTTATTTAAGCACGCCAAAAAACTCACCGTTGGCAATCCAGATATTGAAATTGAAAAAAGACATTGTATGAGCCTGTGTAATAAAGCTCCAAATCTTACCGTGGTAAATGAAGAAGGAGAAAAGGAAATCCACAGCGAAATAGATTATCAAAAAATTGAAGCACTCATCAGGGAATTAAAAGAAGGCTAAGCTGAATCGGGGCTTAAAAAAACCGCACGTAATGCGGTATTCAATTGCTTTCGTAATTCCTGAGTTTGGATGTCTTTTTTAAGATCAATATTTTGAAACAGAGGATGGTCTTCGCGGTCAATAATATATTCACATTCTGATTCTGAGAATTGCATGACCTCATTCAGCTCCTCTCTCGTGACAAGCCCGAGATTTAAAAAATGATCCGGGCTGGCCAAGATCACTTTTACACGCTCAAAGGTACTCAGATCATCCCAATGACCTGTAGTGGAAGGCCCCGTTGATGTCATGGGGCGAGTTTTCATATCACAAAATTATAGCATACCTTAGCCAAAAAAGCAATACTGTTATGACGTTATAACGTCATAACGTCATAATTTGTCATTTATAATTTAAAAGTTCTGCTTTAAAATAAAGTCAAGTTAGCCCTTCAAAAATATGGATTATTACGAAGAATCACTCAAATTACACGAAGAACATCGCGGAAAAATAGAAGTCGTTTCAAAAATACCCCTCAAAACCCGTGATGACTTAAGCTTGGCATACACCCCAGGCGTTGCTGAACCCTGCCGACGAATCGCCGAAAACCCAAGTGACGTTTACAAATACACCAATAAAGGAAATATGGTTGCGGTCGTCACCGATGGCTCCGCCGTTCTTGGGCTGGGGAATATTGGTGGAGCCGCTGGAATGCCAGTAATGGAAGGGAAAGCGATTCTTTTTAAGGAATTCGGAGATGTCGATGCATTCCCCATTTGCCTGAACACTCAAAATACAGAAGAAATTATTGAAACCGTAGAGAGAATTGCTCCAACCTTTGGAGGAATTAATTTGGAGGATATATCCGCCCCTCGATGCTTTGAGATTGAAAAACGGCTGATTAAAAGTTTGGATATTCCCGTATTTCACGACGACCAGCACGGAACCGCCATTGTAGTTCTCGCAGGGCTCATCAATGCCCTAAAATTAACCGATCGTACCTTTGAAGAAGCACGAATTGTTGTCAGTGGAGTGGGAGCGGCGGGCGTCGCAATTACTAAGCTATTGATCGAATATGGGGTAAACCCAGAACATGTTCTATTGGTAGATAGTCGAGGAAGTATTTATAAAGGGCGAGACAATTTAAATTGGATCAAAGAAGAATTAGCTAAGATTACAAATACAGCTTGTCTACTTGACACAGATAATCCTGACTGCAAAACAGGTGGTTTAGATGAAGCTATTGAAGAAGCCGATGTTTTTATAGGAGTTTCAAAGGCAAAATTACTCACTCCAGAGATGATAAAAACAATGGCAAA
>DAOWGG010000030.1 GCA_030637565.1 Candidatus Peregrinibacteria bacterium
AACCCGATATTTATTTTATTCAAAATTCCTAACCAAGGCTCGCAATATCCGCCAACTCAAACACAACTGCGAAATCTGGACTTAAATACTAATCACGAGGCCCACAATTGAGCCCACAACCGGAAATCATGATCAACGAAATCCCAAAACCACAAGAAAACCAAGAAGATCTCTCCACGAGAGAAAGACAGGAAATGGTAAAAAATCGAGTCAATTCACAAGGGGAAGAAATGACCCCACGACTGGCTGGACAAAAAAGAGCGCAGTCAAACCAAAAACAGCAAAACCCAATCGCCAGTGGAGCCAAAAAATCCGCTAAAAAATGGGCCGTTGCCGCGGTAACTGGCAGTGCTGCCACTGGAGGATTAATAACCTATCTGATCACCTAAAAATATGAATCGCATTAAACAAACAATAAAAGGTCTATTTTTAACCGCATTGATTGTCGGCGCTTTTGGATTGAACTTAAATGCTCAGTGGTCAAGCGATGCAACTCAAACAAACAAAGCCTATGCTCAGGGTGACTTTCAACTTGACAGTAGCAGCGCCTTTGGTGATTTAAGCGATGATGGTAGTGGGGGCGGAGATGAGGAAGCCGAGGATGGAGCAGTAGATGGAAAAGCAAAGCCAGAATATAAAATATCCGAAAAATTAAAAGAAACCATTCTTCATGCGTCAGATTTAGTCAACAAAGTGTTTGACCCTGCTATTTTCACCATCACCCACAATATAGGAGGGTTACTGGGAAATGATTATATTTTTGCGGGGAAGATGGGGGAAATGCTTCATGGGATATGGGTGGTCAGCCGAAATATTGTTAATATTCTGTTTGTGCTCATCCTTTTATTCCTAGCACTGCGTCATATATTTGGATCGGAAGAAAGCAGTGAATTAAAAAAAATACTGCCCAAGTTCATTATCATGCTGATCGCCATCAATTTTTCATGGCTCGGAAGCCGATTGATTCTAGACGCGGCCAATGTAACCACCAATATCGCCTTTTCAATCCCCTCAGGAACAAGGGGGGTGGTTGATTTATCGGAAGAAAAAGAGCCATGTACCATTGCTGAGGGTGGATCAGGGGCAGAAGGAGATTGTGCCATTAGTCAAATATATAAACCATTCGATGCAGTAGAAGACATAAGTATGATGGAAGCAGACTGCAAAAGCGCTGAGTTAAAAGGGAAATATGAAACTGCTTATAAAAAGGGGGCAAGTGAAGAGCAAAAAAAAGGTATATATCAAACATCCACATATTGCTGGAAACAGATGGAAATTGATAAATTCAGCCGAAACAATGCGGCTTACCACCTGACCTACAATATGGCAAAGGTACAAAATTTACCCAAAGCCAGCGCGGAAGGGGCTAATGCGGAAACCTTTGCTAAAATTGGAATCGGAACACTTTTTTCACTCTTTTTTCAAATCGTCTATTTAGTGGCTTTTGCATCCTTATTCATCGCCCTTATTTTCCGTGTGGCAGCACTATGGTTTATGGTGGCTTTTTCACCCTTTATCGTCCTTCTGCTTTATCTGTCGCAAGACACTCAGCTAAGCAAGTTAACTGGGGGTGGATTGAGTGAAAAAGTTGGCATCACCGCATTTGTTGATTGGGCGTTTGCTCCAGCAAAAGTAGCCGCTGTATGGGCCATAGGCTTTATTATGATCAACACAGGGCAAACGGCTACCGATAAAGCTATAAAAATCGGAAATGCTGCAGGAATACTAGACAAGCAAGCAGAGATCACCTCTTACGGCTTTAATGTCAGCTCCTTTTATATGGGAATGGAAAGCATACAGGAAATCATGTGGCTCCTAATGACCATCGGTATTATATGGATAGGAACCTTTGCCGTGCTTAGTAAGCTATCGGTAGTGGGTGGAATGATGGGTAAGATTGAAAATTATGGAACCGACCTTGCAAAAGAAGTAGCGATGTCCCCACGATGGGCACCAATCATGCCAAAAATTGATCCTGTAACACAAAAATTAACTCTTGGATCTTATGGAAAAACAGCAGGTCCTCTCGGAATGCTCCGAAAAGCAAGAGATTACAATACAGGTAGAAATGATGAGAAATTCGAAAAAGCCCACGAAAAACTCAAAACGGCAAAAGAGCGAAACTCAAGTGACTTTGCTAGAATCAGCAGTGGAAACGATAAAGAGGGGTTTGAAACCTTTAGTCGAATTTCAGGATTAACAGCAAGTGAAATCACAAAAGACCCTGATAAAGTAAGAGCCATGTTGGGAGACTTAGGAATAAAAGATGAAAAAGTCGCCAATGGTATTATTAACAGAGCTAAGGGAACTAAAGAAACATATCAAGAAGTTTCAGCACAACCAACTGGAGCACCTCTAACTCAAGCACAAACGACAGAAGCATTCAGAAAAGCAATGCAGCAACAGTCCATAAAAACAAGAATTGAGAATTGGAGTGAGGAAGATCAGACAAAAGCAATGAGTCAGGCTGATGGAATTAAAAAAGAAAAGCCTAAATTAACTCATGAACAGGCGCTTTTAGAAGCTATTAAAAAAATAGAAGCAGAAAAAGTACCACCAGCAGGACCACCCGCAAAACCAGGTGGAGCCCCAGAACGACCCACACCATCTGAATAAAGTTAAAAAGAAAACCCCGATTCTCAATTAAGAATCGGGGTTTTTGGTAGCTTGACCCCATCTGTTTTTGTACTCAAAAACATCTCCCCTTAATTAAGGGGGAGCATCTTGTGAAACAAGAGGGGGGTCAAGTTACTTTCCAGTCTACGAGACGACTCTCTATACCTTCTTATCCTTAGCACTCACATCATCCGTAATCTTCGTTCCCACACGCCGATAGATCTCCCGTTCTACAAACTGGCGTTCGCGAGAGAACTTAAGACGTGAGAGCTGACGGAAGGCTTCAGCCGCCTCAACGTCCCCTTTCGACGGATCGTAAACGGTCGACATGGAGAAAGCCCGTGAAGTTGAATTATCGATGTTTAACTTAATATAAGCTTGGTAATTCGCAATATTCACCAAATCCTGCTCACTGAAAACCGGTGAGAACTCTTTCGCCATATATTCAGCGTCCTGAGCCCCAATCTTAAAACACATCATCGAGCCCACATTACCAAACACAGCATCGCGAATCGTAGTGTCTTCATGAGTCCCCTTTCCACCTCCGCTCATTTTCGTGATCTGAGAAATATACTGATGCGCAATGGTTAAGCTTAAGCGATATTTTCGAGCTTCAGAAAGAATGGAAGCAAAGCTTTCCGTCACAAAGTTCTGGAATTCATCCACATACATGTAAAAATCTTTTCGTTCCTCCTCCGGCGTATCCACACGCCCCATGGCAGACATTTGAAGCTTAGAAACCATAATCATACCCAGTAGTTGAGCGTTTAGATCTCCCAGCTTACCCTTCGAAAGATTACAAAGTAGAATCTTCCCAGAGTCCATCACTTCACGGAAATCAAAACCAGATTTAGTTTGCCCAATAATATTACGAATTTGAGCATTGGTAATAAAAGGGCCAAACTTCGCACTAAAATACGGAATCATCTCCTGTTTTTCACGAGCACCTGTCGAAGCCATTTCTTTCTCCCAGAACGATTTCACCACTGGATTTTTAACCTTAGCCACCTTGTAGCGCTGCCAGCTATCATCGGTGAACAAGCGTGGTAGGTCAATCAATGTTGCCCCCTCCTCATCATCTTCCATAAGGGTCAAACAGCCATTGCGGAAGTAATGCTGAAGACGTGGTCCCATAATCTCTTCACCAAATAACTTAATAAAGATTGCTAAGGCTTCTTGAGACATAAACTCTTTCTCCTCTTTTGTATGCGCTTCCAAAATATTCAATCCCATGGGTCGCTCTAAATCTCCTGGATCAAAAAGTATCACATCGTCCGCACGGCTCCGCGGAATAAATGGCATCACCCCTTCTACTAAATCTCCATGAGGGTCAATCAAGCAAACCCCTTCCTTATCCGCAAAATCCTGATTAATCATTCCCTTTAGAATGGTCGATTTACCCGTCCCGGATTTTCCAATAATATAGAAATGACGACGGCGATCATCTCGCTTAACATGAACTTTCTTCGTTTCACCTCGGTAAATATTATTTCCCAAGAACAATCCTTCCCTTGGTAAGTTGTTTGGAGCAGGGGCAATTTTGAATTCCTGCCACTTAATTACTGGAGAACGGTTGTATTTAATATTCGGGAAATGAAAAACCGAAGCAACCTCTTCAGAACACAAAATCATTGGCCCTGGATGAAACAATCGCTGAAGCCATCCTTTTTTAATATCTCGCAATATAAACCCACGAAGCAGGGCTTTCATTGAAAAATACTTCGTTTTAGCAAAGCCATTGTTATTTGGGGCATGATATTGAACGAACGAACTCATCACATCCCCAACAATTTGCTTACTCCGATAACTGGTTTTCGCAGAGGTAACAATACGAATAATAGTTTCAAAACCCACTTTTACGTTCTTAGTCTCCATTAACTTCACTTGCTCATCCATCAGCGGTGTAGTGCGAGTGGTCGCATTATCGGCTCCCATATTTTCAGTGAATTTTTCCTGATCCGCCCCTTGAACCAAAAGACGGATTAAGGTTCCGATCCAAGCAAAAACATTTAAATTTGAAAGAAAACTTTTTTCCTTCTTCCCTTGAAACAGATCCCCTGCCTTCGTTCTCCCTTTTTCCTGCCAACCATCCCCCACGGGGCGAAGCATCACCTGAACCGCCACACCTTCATCCACATCAATCTTAGAAAGCGCATTGGCGATATTGTTAAAAGGATCGGAACCAAGGAATTGGTACGTTCGAATTGGGTACATATTGGGTTTTGCTAAACGTACGTACATTCCCGAGGTCTTATAGCCTTCACGAAAAATATTGTAATCCTCCACCTGTTCAATAAATACATCAGAGTAAAAAGCCGTCACTTGCTTTTCAAACAATGATTTTAAATTCCGCGGAACGACCAAAAAGAAGCGAATCAGCCCATCAAGAACAACATATTCACAAGAAAAGAAATCCTGACCGGTCAATTTATTAATCAAATCTCCACTGTACATTGCATGAAGCCCTTCATAAAGGTGGGTCATTACATCACTCACCTCTTTAAATGACTTTCCGGATGAATACTGCTCACTTTCCCGCTCCCGATCCTCTTTGGAGTCTTTCAGTGGAACAGATACTTGCAAAAACACCATATTCAGCGACCTTTCTAGGTTTTTCTTAGCTCGAATTCGCCATGCCACCAAAAAACCAATCGCTGCCAAAACGCCGATAATGCCAAGTGTTTGTAAAAAAATCATTTTTTATTTTTTGTCTAAAACGCAGTCTTACACAGTATATACTACTCCAACTCACACTTACAATAAAAAATAGTAAATAGTTCATAGCAAATAGCAATAATATATAGAAAACTATTGCAATTGCTCAATACTAAAAACTATTGCTGAGGTATTAAATATCCAATTCCTCCTCAAGGTCTGCCTCTTTCTTTCCTTTTGTTTCAGCTACCGCTTCACCAAATTTTGGCAAAGCTGCCTCAATTGCTCCCCAGTCAGATTCTTCATTCATTGGAATAATTAAGGTCACCTCATCCCCCACTTCCGCACGGAAATAAGTAACAGATGCCAAAAGAACACTGTAAGCTTTATCGTTGGCTAAAACCTGATAACGACCATCATTGTAAACCAAAGGGCCAACAATGGTTTTTCGTTCAACAGGACCAATTTGTTTATAAAGGAACTTTCCTTCTTCAGTAACCGTTAATTTAAGAACATCACCTGGAATCAGTTTAGATTTACTGGCGTAATTAGCAGGAACAGGGTAAACACTGCCTTTTTTATCCACCATATTCTGACCATTGAATACACCTTCAATCACTTTTCCACCTGCCTCACCTGCACTTTCTTTAGTAAAAGTGGCCGCTTTTTCTTTATAAGTACCTGTTTCGATACTTTCACCTTCATGGAGTCCCATGGCATCCGCCAAAAGCTGATTGGCAACCTTAAGAGCAGATTCCGCATTATCCACGAGTTCTTTTACACGAACGAGTTTTTTTAAATCAGTCATTCTATTTTTATTAATTAATTATTTATCGTGATATTAACCATTCCGAGTTTTTCCTCGGAAACTTGAGCTAGGTTATGTTAGTTTAGTACTTGTTACGCAAATGTCAAGTAATTTTAATTTTTTAGTGATTTCTTTAGGGCTTAATAAGCCTTCCTGCGCCCCAAAAAAACTCACCACACTGTGCGCATTCACCGTACCAAACTTAAGGGCTTCTTTCAAGTCTTCACCCAATACAATAGCGCTTGTAAAGCCAGTCGAGAATGCATCCCCTGCCCCAAGAGTATCCACACGCTTATGGGTAACCACTGGGCAAAAATAAAGTCGTTTTCGATCACTCGCCTGAGCTCCATTACGCCCATCGGTAATCACCACATTTTTAACCGCAGTACGACTAAAAAATTGATACATAATTTCACTCACATCATCAGCATAAGGTGGAAGAAAAGCCTTTGAAACATGCACATGAAATTTAGGGTCATCTTTTTTAATTCCTGCAGGCT
The DNA here is from genome assembly GCA_030637565.1 of Candidatus Peregrinibacteria bacterium. GTDB lineage: Bacteria > Patescibacteriota > Gracilibacteria > UM-FILTER-43-11 > UM-FILTER-43-11 > DAOWGG01. Next base: position 6,580 of record DAOWGG010000030.1, read on the forward strand.
GATAGGGTGTGCGGGCAAAAAGAGAAGCCTCTTCCTTATTAACAAAAAGAATTTCAGTGCGATCCAAAAGAGCTTTCCACTTTTTAATCCCCTGTTCCAATTGTTCTTTTCCTGGATTCCAAGCAAATTTGATATGGGGATTCTTTTTTAGAATTTTTAAAATCTCAGCTGGAATCTGACTATCAATTTTTGCTAAATGATTGAGGAAAATCCAATCCGCATTCTCTATTTCTTCCAGAGGTAAATCTTTAGCATTTAAATACTGATTTGCTCCCGCATAAGCTAAAACCGTTCGATCCCCTTCAAAAGTATTTAAAATAGTAGAAAAAGCTGTTTTATCACGAGTAGTATTCCTTATATAGCGAACATCCACATTCTCCCTCGCTAAATTAGCAATTACTTTATCACCATAATCAGCTCCCACCTTAGCCACAGTGCAAACATCAAACCCCATGCGAGAAAAGCCAACCCCCGTATTGGTAGCACCTCCTCCAAAAGTTTCACGAACCTCATCAATCTTCACCTTTCCTCCATAATCAAGACAGATAAAGCTTTTTGAACTCTCTTGATCTTTAAGACGCATGATCGAATGATCATGAGCCTTGATAAACATATCGAAGGTCGCCCCGCCAATGGTGAATATTTTTTGTTTTTTCATAGTAAGTAGCGAGAAACACGTTCCGAATGGAACAAGGCCGTATAGGCCGCAGTGCAATGAGGATAAATCTGATTCAATCTGCGAAATGAAATGAAGAAGATTGGATTGGATTTAAGTGTTTCCCTATTGAAATTAGTAGCGAGTAACACGTTCCGAATGGAATGTAGGATCACGCCAAGGCGTGATCAACAATGAAATGAGAAACACGCTCAGAAGGGAAAATTTTATTATTAATTAGTGAACAAATAAAGTATACAACAGAAATTTAGAAATGATAAAGGAAAAATTTATTCTGAAGAGTTAAGGGTTAAATCGTAACTTCTGAAAATCAATGACATCGCCCCCAATCCAAAAGCGATCACCGCAATTAAGAGAAAGGTGATCTGAATTCCATAAACATCAGCAATAACACCGGTTAAAATCGGCCCCACAATACGCCCTAAGCGTTCCACAAAATTATTAACCCCCGTTATTTCCCCAAACATACGGCGCGGTGTTAAACGAGTAATCGCTCCATTATAAGCCGGACGAACAATCGCCATGGAAAGTGAAATAGAGGCCGCCAGAACCATAACCCATGCTTCCTGAACAATAAAGAAAAGAGAGATGAAAGAAACAGCACTGATAAAAAGCCCCGTAGCGATCACATTCATCTTATGCATTTGATCCGTAAGCTCAGAAAGGAACCAGCTAAACACAAATGGCATATACATCACGGCCATCAAAAGAGCAATCGCTTGAAAGCTTAAATTAATACTCAATCCAAAAAGTGGAATAAATACAAATACAAACATTCGAAGCGCCCCATCAAAAAAGGCTAAAATAAAGAAAAAAATCATTTTAGGATTCAAATCCCGACAGTCCTGAAAAATACTAAGCACATCTTTTCGGCTGTGAAAATAACGTCGGAATCCTCGAAAAAGAGATTTAATTCCCCTTTCATGTAAGCGTGGCAATACAACAAGGCTCATCAAAATACCCGGCATCACAAAAAAGAACATATTGTTCAAATTGTAATACGGAACCAAAAAGGCAGCTAAAAGCATTCCAACAATCCAGCCCAAGTAATCCAAAGCAACATAATATCCAAAAGGCCCTGCTTTCCCGTCCCCATTGTGCTTTCGAATATAAGCTTCGGTTCCCACCACCACAAAAGTCTGAGCAATCCCATTAAAGAAAAGGGCGAGAATAAGTAGAGGGAGGCTTTGAAATACACCCGCTACGAAGTAAGCAATTACCACAAAAAAGTACAGGAGCTCTCCGTCTTTAATAATCGTCCCCTCTTTCATTTTATCTGTCAGACGCATCAACGGAATAACCGCCAAAAGTGCACTAAAAGACATCACAGAAGTGAGCAGCCCCACCATCGTGTAATGTTCAGTGAATTGCTGTAAGTAAACAGACCAATAAGGATCCACGAATCCCCATCCAAGGCTTCGAAGAAAAATCACGAACACCACCAGTTTAATACCAAGGGTGATGGAGAGATAATCTTTCCTGAAAAGTTTAAGCGTTTTAGCGAACATGATCGGTTTTTATTGAGCGATGAAATTAATTAACGTTGTTTTTTTGAATGATTTTTCGCT
>DAOWGG010000043.1 GCA_030637565.1 Candidatus Peregrinibacteria bacterium
AAGCCGATTTCTTCTTGGATAATATGCATAAGATATAAGTTAAGGGTGATAAGGTTTTCTCGTGAGTAGAACTCAACAATAAGTTGGCTTTCGATACTTTTTTCAAGCTCATCCTTTTCAGGAGGAGAGGCAATCTCAGCCGATACTTTCTTCAAATCAACAGAAAGCCATTTTGGAGAATAGTCTTTTAATTTTCCAAGCTCACCGTACAACGAAGAATCTTTTAATTTAGGAACAATTTCAATCTTATCGCCAGGACGAACTGAAATAGAAGGAACATCCACACGACGACCGTTTAAGCGGAAGTGACCATGTGAAACCATCTGACGAGCCTGCATACGAGTCACGGCAAACTGAGAAACATAAACAACATTATCTAAACGTAGCTCAAGAAGACGAAGAAGGTTTTCACCAGTCTCACCTGGCATTTTAGAAGCTTTTTTGAAGTAATTTCTGAATTGTTTTTCGGAAATACCGAATAAAATACGAGCCTTTTGCTTTTCGCTAAGCTGTTTACCATATTCACTCACTTTTCCAAAAGACATCTTTCCACCATGAGCTCCTGGCTTTCCAGGTCGGCGCTCTAATATTTTATTGTACTTTTCAGTTCCAAATAAATTGGCTCTATGACGTCTACAAAGTCTAGCTTTCGGTCCTGTATATCTCATGTAAGGTTAAAGTTAAGATAAATAATGTATTTATCCTGATTGATAGTAAAAAATTAAACGCGCCTAGGTCTTTTCTTTCGGCAGCCGTTATGAGGCATTGGAGTTTGATCAAAAATAGCCTCTAACTCAAGACCAGCAGCATGTAAACCTCGAATAGCCTGTTCACGACCAGTTCCTACTCCTTTTACAAAAACCTTCACTCGCTCAACTCCATAAGGAGCCACTTTTTCAACCACTTTTTCAGCAGTAATAGTTGCCGCGTAAGGAGTGGATTTACGAGTCCCCTTAAAACCATTCGCTCCAGCAGAAGCCCACACAAGTACATTCCCGCTAGGTTCAGCAATGGTGATCATTGTATTGTTGTAGGTTGCTGTTACGTAAGCATGTGCCAACGGAACACTCTTCCTAATCTTCTTCTTATTTTTAGTCGTTTTATCTGCCATAAAAATTAAATTTAATATCTGAGATCTGAGATCTGAGATATTTAGAGATTAAATATTATTTCTTGGTTGCTTGTAGTTTTCCACTTCCCATTGTCTGCTTTTTACCACGTTTGGTTCGAGCGTTCGTTTTAGTACGCTGTCCACGTGCAGGAAGATGTCGTCGATGACGGAATCCACGGTAAGTGCCGATCTCCTGAAGACGTTTTACATTACTGGTAACAACACGCTTCAAATCTCCTTCAACAATCATCTTGTTAACCTCATCACGGATTTTTTGTTCATCCGCAGAAGAAAGGTCTTCAACCTTAGTGTCTAAGTTAATTTTTAACCTCTCAAGAAGCTCCTGACTTGAACTTCGTCCAATACCATAGACATAAGTTAGAGCCACTTCAATACGTTTTCCTTTTGGGAGATTAACACCTGCTATTCTTGCCATATCAAATAAAAATTGAAAAATTAAAAGTCATATATTTCAACTATCCTTGTCTTTGTTTATGTTTTTTAGAAGATGGACAAATAACACGTACCACCCCTCTTCGCTTAATAACGCGACATTTCTCACACATTTTTTTTACAGAAGCTCTTACTTTCATAGTGAGTTGCAACCCCTCTATCGGGATCAAGTTAGTTAAACAATTAGTCTATTTATGGCGATAAGTAATACGCCCTTTAGTTAAATCGTACGGTGTCATCTCGATAGTCACAAGGTCACCAGGGAGAATGCGGATATAGTTCATACGAACCTTTCCAGAAACGTGAGCCAAGATGGTATGCCCCTTATATTGCTCTCCGATCAATTCCACCTTAAACGTGGCATTGGAAAGAGTTTCTACAATTCGACCTTCTACCTCTATAACTTGTTTCGCCATACTATAATTTTAAACAAAGCGGTAAGAGTTTACACGATACAATGACTCAGTGCAAGGGATTTTTTAGGGTTTTTTTTAAAGGCAAAAGAGACACTTTTTAAGCCAAAATTTCAAACCCATTTTGCGTCACTAAAACCGTATGCTCAAAATGAGCGGAAAGGCTTCCGTCTGCGGTTAAAACCGTCCAACCATCTTCATCTGTTACCACGTTACGTTGACCCATGGAAGCAATGGGCTCGATGGCGAAGATCATACCCGCTTGTATGACAGGACCTGCGCCTTTCTGTCCAACATTGAGAATCTCGGGTGGTTCATGCAAATCAACCCCCACTCCATGCCCTGTACATTCAACAATTGGAGAGTAACCTTGGTCTTCAAGTGTTTTTTGGATCGCTGCAGAGATATCACCAATATGACCATTGGGGCGAACCTGTTTAACGGCATTTTTAAGAGAAACCTTTGTTGTTTTGACAAAATGACGAACTTCAGGAGGTACATCTCCTACTAAAGCGGTAATACAAGCATCCGTATAGAGACCTTCATACAAAACACCGCAATCGATTCCAACAATGTCTCCCGATTCCAAAACCAATTCCTGAAGAGGAATCCCATGGACTACCTCTTCGTTAACAGAAGTGCAAAGCGTTGCTGGAAAACCATGATACCCCTTAAATCCAGGAGTTGCCCCCTTGTGACTTCGGATAAACTCCTCAGCCAATTGATCTAATTCCAGGGTAGTAATACCAGGACGAACAGCCTCTTCCATTTTTTTAAGTGTCTCCCTCAAAATAGCACCCCCTTTTCGCATCGCTTCAATTTGCTCTGGTGTTTTAATAGGGATATCTCCTTGCATAATCAATATAGAATTTTTAATTCTGAATTCGAATAATTAAACATTCTTTGGAAATTGGTTATTTGAAATTCAGAATTGGAAATTAGCTAAAAAGGTAGTCTACCTTTTCAACCATCTCCTCGGTCACCTTTTCAACCACTTGCTCTCCATCCACCTCAACCAAACGATCCTGCTCATAAAACCCTTTAATAACCGGAACGGTTTCTTTTTGATAGTTCTCAAGCCGCTTTTGAATACTTTCGAGGTTGTCATCATGACGAACCACTAGCTTTCCTCCACAATGCTGACATTCATCAGCTTTATAAGCAGGTGGATAAACTCCCTTGCAACCTTCGCAAACTCGCCGTTGAGTTAAGCGACTGATCGCCTCTTGTTCAGAAATCTTAATTAAAACAGCAAAAGCAGACCGACTGTATTCTGAAAGTAAATTTAAAAGTTTTTCAGACTGATGAAGAGTTCGAGGAATCCCATCAAAAAGGATGGAATCTTCTGGATTAACACCACTTAAAAAATCACCAATCACTTCGACAATCGTATCGTCATCTACCAAGTTACCTGCTTCCACAATAGTTTTAACTTTTTGACCAAGTTCAGAACCCGATTCAATCATCCGACGAAGCTCCCCTCCCATTTCAAAGGTTTTAAGATTGTATTTCTCAGCCAAAAACTTACCTTGAGTCCCTTTCCCAGACCCTTGCATTCCAAATAGTATGATATCCATATTTTTTATAGCGATAAGAATTAAGCAGTCAGAATTAAGCTTATTGCTTATGGCTTACTGCTTATGGCTTTTAATAAAGTTTATCGTAATCGTGCATCACCAATTGAGCATCGATTTGACGAATAAGATCTAGAATTACACCCACCATAATAATCAACCCCGCACCACTGATGATTAAATCTCCAGCAGTTAAAGTAGTATATTTGGTGAAGATGATCGGAACCACTGCAACCAAAGCAATAAAACTACCACCAAATAAATTTAGATAACTAGAACTTTTTGCAAGGAAGTCAGCGGTCTGACTACCAGGACGAACTCCAGGAATAAATCCTCCACGCTTTTGAATATTTTCAGCAATGGTATCTGGATTAAAAGTAACACTGACATAGAAATATGAAAAAGCAACAATGAGCAGGAAGTAAAGAACAATATAAAAATAACTCGGATTATTAGAATTAAGGTATGTCCCGATAAAGTCGGCAACACCCTGAAGCACAGTAGAACTAGAGACACTAAAGAATTGGGCGATAACCGATGGGAAAGTCACCATAGAAATCGCGAAGATGATAGGGATCATTCCCGCCTGATTCACACGAATCGGCAGAACAGATTTTTCACCTTTTCCACCCGTTGCCCTTGTCGCATAAGTAATTGGAATATTGCGTTGCCCTTCAGTAATAAGTACAACGAAAACAAGCATAATTAAGGTGAGTGCAACGAACAGCAGGAAGTGAATAAGCTTTGTACTGTCCCCCGCCTGAAAAGTTCCAAGCATTCGACCAAATACGGTCGGCATACCAGCAATAATTCCAGCGAAGATAATCAAAGAAATGCCATTTCCAATTCCATTCTCAGTGATCAGTTCACCCAACCACATCATAAAGATAGTACCTGCCGCAACAACAATCATAATAGGAAGTAATGTCATGAAATCGGCAGCCCCTGGAATCAGTTGACCTTGAGCGCTACGATTCAAAAGAAGAATCATTCCGTAAGACTGAAGAAAAGCGAGAGGGATGGTAAGCAATCGAGTGTACTTATTGATCTGACGTCGCCCTTCCATTCCTTCTTTAGAAAGTGTTTCTAATTTAGGAATAACCACTGTCATCAACTGCATAATAATCGATGCATTAATGTAAGGAGCAAGTCCCATCAAAACAATGGAAAAACTCTCCATCGATCCACCTGTTAAAGCAGAGAACACACCCAACAAACTATTCTGTTGGAAAACACTTGCTAACACCTCCACATTAACACCCGGAACTGAAATATGAGCGGCAACTCTGAAAACAAACAAAACAAAAAGAGTAAATAAAATTTTACGTCTTAATGCAGCAGACCGCCAAATTTGATGTAAATATTTAAACACAGTAGATAGATTTTAGATCTCAGAACTCAGATATGAGATATGAGATATGAGATATGAGATATTAAAGGACCTTTCCTCCAGCAGCAACCACCTTGCTTCTTGCTGCAGTGGAAACCTTATGAAGTTTTATGGTTAGTTTTTTGGTGATTTTTCCGTTACCAAGCAACTTAACCGGTTGAATTTTTCGACGAACAAGACCTTTTTCAAGCAATGTCAATACATTCACTTCATCCCCATCATTGAATTGGTCTAAGTCTTTTACATTGATTACCTGGAACTCAACTTTATTAGGATTTTTAAAACCTTTTAGCTTAGGAAGACGCATGATCAAAGGAGTTTGACCCCCTTCAAAACCAGCACGAACATTACCACTTTTACGTTGACCTTGCCCTTTACACCCACGACCAGAGAAAGTTCCACGACCAGAGCCATTTCCTCGTCCAACTCGCCTTTTAGATTTAAGGGCGCCAGCCTTTGGTTTAATTGAATTTAACTGCATAACAATACTTATAAATTTAAAAAATTATTTCTTAGTAACTTCTTTATCTTTTGATTCTTTTTTAGGCTTTGCGTCCTGTTTTGAATCACCACCTCCCCTTTTTTCAGATCTTTCAGGCTTTTTAGCCTCTTTCTTTTCTTCCCTTTTCTTTTCCTTCCCTGCTTTAGCAGGTCGAAGGGTTTCCAAAGCCATAATCGCTGCCTGAGCCGTAACCAATTTATTATTGGTCCCGTGATTCTTACTCAATACATTCTTAACACCAGCCAAACCTAAAATCTTACGAAGCGCTCCACCAGCGATAACACCAGTACCAGGAGCCGCTGGCATAATAAACATACGAGCTGCCTTATGCTTAACGTGAACTTCATGAGGAATTGAATCAGCATCCGTAATAGGAACGTTAACAAGAGATTGTTTAGCTCTAGTAACCGCTTTTTTAATTCCACTCACCACTTCAGTCGCCTTACCAACTCCAACACCAACACGTCCTTTTTTATCTCCAATGGCAACCAAACAACGGAAGCGTAAACGACGCCCTCCTTTTACCACACGAGTTACACGATCAATCTGAAGCACTTCTTCTTCAAATTCTTTCACTTCTTTCTCGCGACGATGATTTTTATTGAATTTCTTAGCCATATTAGGAATTAGTAATTAGTAATTTAGTAATTAAAAGTTAAGTCCTCCCTCACGAGCTCCTTCAGCCAAGGCTTTTACACGCCCATGGTAAAGGTACCCACCACGATCAAACACACAAGTTTCGATTTTCTTAGTTTTGGCCATTTTAGCCAAAGCAAGACCAGATTCCTTAGCCGCTTCCACACCTTTCTTTTTTGCTTTCAAAGAAGAGGTTGAAGCCAAAACCAATCCTTTTGAATCATCCACAAGTTGTGCGTAAATAGCGTTATTGCTTCTGAAAACAGAAAGACGTGGCCGTTTAGCCGTACCAATAATTCTGGATCGAACGCGTTGTTGTCGCCTTTTACGTAATTGTTCTTTTAATGCAGTCATAATAAAAATTATAGAATTAACGAGATTATGCGGCAGCTTTTGCAGCAGCCTTACCAGCTTTACGAGCAACATATTCATCAATATAACGAACTCCTTTCCCCTTATAGGGTTCAGGGGGCCGATATTTACGAATGTTCGCTGCAGCCTCACCAACCGCTTGTTTATCAATGCCAGAAATAATAATAATATTCTTATTTTCTTTATCCATTTCAATCAAAACCCCTTCTGGAGCGGTATAATCGATAGGATGAGAAAAGCCAAGATTTAAAGTGATTTTTTGACCACTAGCCTGAGCTCGATAACCCACACCAATGATCTCTAAACGCTTTTCAAACCCTTTAGAAACACCAATAACCATATTATTCACAAGCGCTCGAGTAAGACCGTGAATACTACGAGATTCTTTATCATCTCCAGGCCTTTTGATAATAATAGTATTGTCTTCAACAATAACTTCAACCTGAGGCAAGAAATTGTATTCTAATTCCCCCTTAGGACCTTTCAATTTAACATTGCGATCTGCAATAGTTACCTCTACACCACTTGGAATTTCGATGGGTTGTTTACCGATTCTAGACATTCTTTAAAAATTTAAAAATTACAAAATTGAAATAAATTACCAGATCTGACAAAGATATTCACCTCCCAATCCAACCTTAGCCGCTTCGTCACCAGTCATCACTCCTTTAGGAGTAGAAATAATAGAAATACCATAACCATTTAAAACAGGTCTGATATCGTTCTTTTTTAAGTAAATTCGTTGTCCAGGTTTACTGATACGCTTTAGGTTGATCTGGCTCAACTGTGAGTTAAATACAATCTCGATTTCATCAAAACGGTTATCTTTGACAACTTTATAGCTATCGATAAAATTACGTTTTTTCATTACTTCGAGAACAGCTACCTTAACTTTTGAGTATGGAGCAACCGTTTTCTGCTGTCTAGCGCTGACAGCATTTCGAATCCGAGTTAGTAAATCTGCAATTGGATCAGTGTTCATATTTGAATTTAAAATTTAAGACTTAAAATTTAGAAATTTGGAATTACCAGCTTGATTTTTTAATACCCATAATCTCTCCCTTGGAGGCTAGCTCACGAAAACAAATACGGCAGATCTGAAAGTATCGAAGGTAACCACGAGAGCGACCACATAACTTACAACGATTGTAAGTACGAACCCACTTTGCAGGTTTCTTACCTTGAGCCAAAGCTTGTTTCATCTTTCTTTGACGCTTTTCCGTTTTAACAATAAGTGCTGTTCGAGCCATGAGATTTAAAAGTGATAATAATTAAAATGTTTAAAGTTCTTTTTTGAATGGGAAGCCAATTTTTTTCAAAAGAGCCATTCCTTCCTCATCATTCTTAGCAGTGGTAACAACAGTAATCTGAACACCATGTACATTAGTAACGTCATCTGGATTGATCTCGGGGAATACAAGTGCCTCCTTAAAACCAATGTTATAGTTACCATTTCCATCGAAAGACTTAGTAGAAACACCACGGAAGTCGCGCACACGAGGGAAAACAACGTTAACCAAACGATCCATTAAATCATAAGCACGTTTCCCACGAAGAGTGGTGCTGATGCCCACAGGCATTCCTTTTCGAAGCTTGAAGTTAGAAACCGCAATCTTAGATTTCATCACCAATGGCTTTTGACCAGTGATCTTTGTAATATTTTCAATCACTTCAGAAAAATCCTTGGTCTGTTTAGCCAAACTTCCGATACCCACATTCACTTTAACTTTAGCAATACGCGGAGTCGCGAGGTCGCTTTTTAGTCCAAGGTCTTTCTTAAGAGCGGGGATAATCTCTGATTGCATTCGATCGTATAAACTCATGATTTAATATTGAAATTTGAGATCTGAGATTTAAAATCTGAGATCTGAGATAATAAATTATTTTTTCTTCTTATCAGCTTTAGCGATAGCCTGTTCAACCGATTCGTTACATTTCAGGCAAACACGGAATTTTTTACCAGTCTTTGGAATGCTGTATCCAACACGAGTGGTTTTGTTACAACTGGAACAGATAAGCATTACTTTAGAAGCATCAAAAGGAGCTTCATATTTTACACGCTGACCAGCCTGTGTTGCTGATTTCTTAACGTGCTTCGTGCGAATGTTCACTTTCTCAACCGTCACACGGTCGGTTTTTTTAAAGGTACGCATCACCACACCGGTTTTACCCTTATTCTTTCCAGCGACCACCAATACTTTGTCTTTTGCCTTGATTTTCATCTTAAATATTTAGATATGAGATATAAGTTCTGAGATATTTATAGTACTTCAGGGGCTAATGAGATAATTTTCTGATACCCCTTTGAACGAAGTTCGCGAGCGATAGGACCGAATACACGTGTCCCCTTAGGCTGTCCCTCCTTACTAACAATCACACACGCATTTTCATCAAATTTTAAGTAAGATCCGTCAGAACGACGAATGGATTTAGCAGTACGAACCACAACAGCTCGTTCCACAGAGTGATTTTTTACAATTCCCTTTGGAGAAGCGTGCTTAACCGCGACAACGATTACATCACCAACGTGTGCATAGCGCCTCTTTGATCCTCCAAGGACCTTAATACACATCACGCGCTTTGCTCCTGTGTTGTCTGCCACACTCAGCAGAGATTGAGTTTGAATCATGGTATAAAATTATTATTTAGCAGATACGTTTTCCACAACCTTCCATCTTTTTAGTTTGCTAACAGGTCTTGTCTCAGCAATTGTAACCTCATCACCAATCGCGAACTGAGAACTATCATCGCAATGAGCATAAAACTTTTTAGAAACCTGATAACGCTTCTTATATTTAGGGTGACGTTTGTAAGTAACAACAGTAACCACTAAGGTCTTCTCCATTTTGTTGCTGGTGATAACGCCGGTTTTGGTACGCATGTGGAATAAATTAAAGGGAAAATAAATTATTTCTGTTCTTCTTTAGACTTTTTTGGTTCAGATGGAGCTTTAGTCGCCTCTTCTGATCCAGCCTCTTTTATCATTGTAAGAAGTTGGGCAATATAACGCTTGGTTTTTTTTGCCTTACTTAAGTTTTTATCGTGCTTGGTTCTAATGGTAAGTCTAACTTTTACCATTTCTTTACGCATCTTAGTAAGCTCTTGAAGGAGCTCTTTTACAGTCGATGATCTTAATTCTTGAATCGATAGCATATTGAATGATTAGTGACGAGTAACAAATTTAGTTTTAACTGGCAATTTTGAATCAGCCAATCGGAAAGCTTCACGAGCAATATCTTCTGGTACTCCATCCATTTCAAACAAAATTCGACCAGGTCGCACACGTGATACAAAGAATTCAACACTTCCTTTTCCAGATCCCATTGGAACTTCCGCAGGTTTGCGAGTAATGGGTGTGTGTGGGAAAATACGAATCCAGATTTTTCCTCCACGCTTGACATAACGAGTCATGGCACGTCGAGCCGCCTCAATTTGTCGAGAGGTAAGCTCTCCGCCCGCTTGAGCCTTAAGGCCAAACGTTCCAAAGCTAACCGCATTCCCCACATGAGACTTTCCTTTCATCTGCCCTCTTCCTCGGTGTATTTTCCTATATTTTTGCTTCTTAGGTTGTAACATTATTGAAAGTTAATAACTTGTTGAAATATTAAATTAGTCTTGT
>DAOWGG010000140.1 GCA_030637565.1 Candidatus Peregrinibacteria bacterium
CCTCTTATTCTGCTCGCAATTGCCATCGCACTCTTTGTTGTATGGGCTCTATTCTTCAGAAGCCCTGTCGAAGTTGAACCAACCGAACCTATTGTAGAGGCACCTGTTTTAAATAATACGCTAGAAACCACTGTGACAGTGATTGATCCAAACGCAGCAGTTCAATAGGAACACTCAATTGTTAAGCAGAGATAACGAAACCTTGACAGGTTTTTATATGTGTGCTAAATTAGCAGGCCTTTGTTTTACAAAGAAAAAGCCCAAGTTGCCCTAGCCAATTAAATTGTGGCTGCCCTAACGACACATTAGGAAAACTGGGCTTTTAATAAATTTAAAATTAAGTCTTCCCGACTTTATTCCCTAGCGCCCCTTCCGAACAAACCAATGAAAAAAGTTTTGTACGGATTTTTAATAAGCTGTCTCCTTCTCAATCAACCTAGTTTTTTAATGGCCCAAGAAACCATTGAAGATCAAACACTCCCACTATCCATCATTATTAATGAGGTGATGATCGGCTCCGAAATCAATCCAGAAAAAGATGTATGGATTGAGCTTTTCAATCCAACAGAGGAAGTGATTGGGCTAAATGAGTGGCAGATTAAAGGGGTCACCAAAGGAGGACGATGGATTGATATTGTTAATGACCCCACTCTGCAAATTGAACCAGATGGGTATTTTTTACTATCCCGCTATTCCAATAGTCGTTATTCAGCCCTATCCACAAAACCAGAAATGACTAAATCTTCTCTATTTTTCATGGAGGGATTGATTGAAATTGAAATCAGAAACCCAGAAAAAGAAATAGTAGATCAAATAACCATTGAACATCAGATTACGGATGAATTTTGCTCATACAAACGTGCTGATAATGAATGGAAAAAGAGTGATCAGAAAATAAATTTAAAAGAGGGATTAGCCAAAACCTTCGCCACTCCACATGCTCCAAACGAACTGCCAATTGAGGAACAGATGGAAGGACAAGCAGATGAGCAAATTGAGGAGCCAACAGAAGGGCAGATTGAGGAGCAGATTGTTGAACAGGCAGAGCCACAGCCATCCCCACAATTGGCTCCACCATTGGACCCACAACTGGGCCCACCATTGGAAATATACAAAAATCACCAATTGATCAACGAAATCATGGTCAATCCTGTTGGCAAAGACACAGAAGGTGAATGGATTGAACTTTTTAATAACACCTCCGAATTAATTGATTTAAGCGACTGGTATTTAGATGATGCCGAAGGAAATAGTAGTCCTCATAAATTAGAAAACGGAACGATGATCGGACCAGGCGCACGAATAATAATCAAGGAACCTGATTTAGGACTTTCTTTAAAAAATAGCACCGATGAAGTAAGGCTTTTAGACCCCAATAAAGAATTAAAGGAGCGAATTGTATATGCGGAGGCAAAGGAAGATTGGTCTTACTCAAAAAAAGCAGATGGAACATTCGAATGGACACCAATCATCACCCCCTACATGACCAACCAGTTCCCAGAACCGCCCAAAAGCTACTCATCAAAAATAGTCACATTCTCAAATGTAATTCCAAATCCAACGGGAAAAGATGAAAATAAAGAAAAAATTACATTCAAAAATCATTCACATAATTTAATTGACTTAAGCCAATGGAAATTAGGAAACAAAAAAGGTAAAACCGTGAATTTGAGCGAAGTCTTTCTAGAGCCTTACGCAAAAATAACCATCAATCCAACTGAAAGTGGACTGACTCTGGTGAATAAGGCAGATGAACTGACATTAATTGACCCCATAGGTAACGCGATTGATCAAATTAGCTGGGAAGAAGCTAAAGACGATCAAATCATTTTCCCAAACAATTTTTTTAAAGAAGGAATGAAAGTGATGGTCACACAAGTGATTGATGGAGACACAATATCAGCCATCATAAACAACGAAACCTATAGCATTCGGCTCATTGGAGTTGATACACCCGAAACCGTTCACCCGTTTGAACCCATCGAAAAATATGGAAAAGAAGCGAGTGATTTTTTAAATCGAACCATTGCAAATAAGAATGTCACTTTATATTTCGATGAGGAAAAAACCGACCGCTACAACCGAATTTTAGCCTACGTTCATTACGATGGAGACTTTATAAATGTTCTGTTGATTCAAAAAGGTCTAGGTTCAGCCTACACTCGTTTTCCGTTTAAATATTTAGATAACTTCGTGAAATATGAACAAGAAGCCAAAAACAACGGAATGGGCATATGGAGTGAATACGAAACCATCAAATTCGTGGAAGATCTTCAAGAAAATGAAGAAGAAATGACAGAGGAAGAGGAAATAGAGAGCATTGAAGAAATGGTAGAGGTAGATCACGATCCGCCCATTGAATGCCCCACAGAAGGGTTAGTAATCGAAACTATTTTGCCCAATGCAGAAAAAGGAATATCCACCGAATTTATTCGCATCAAAAACAATAGTGATCAAAAAATATGCCTCACTGGATGGCAACTGGATGACAATGTTGTGAAAGGATCGAAGCCATTCATCATAAATGGAGGTGCAATTGCCTCAGGTGGATTTAGAACTTTCCGTAAAGCAGAAACAAAAATCAGCCTGAACAATTCAAACGACTGTGCCACATTAATCAATCCAAAAGGAGAAGTTGTAGATCAAATTTGTTACAACAAAACCCACAAAAACGAAACCTTCACCCACGATGGCGGTGATTGGAAGCCAAAAAGAAAAATTTTGAAGAGTGGGCTTTCCAGCCCGCGAAGCAAAACGCCAAAACCCCCCACTCGCGACACCATCGCCTATCAATGGGATTTAAAAAATGAGGAATTAGAGGGTGAAATTGTATTTATTTACGAAGAGGGTGAACTGCTTTATTTAAAAAAGGAAGGAAAAACCATTCCTGTTTCATACGCAGGTAGTGATTTTAATATTCACATGAGCCGGCAATTATTGGATTTTAAAAGACCTGTTGCTATTCAGGCGCGAACTGCTGGAACAAAAAGGCAATTGATCAGCATGAGCCAAGGGGAAATAGAGAAAAACAAGAAAACTAAAGAAAAAACGCCAACTGAAGTCAAATACTGGTCATCATTTTTTATAGCGATTATCTTAATGCTTGGGTGGAGATATATTAAAAAGAAGACCTTTTTTATGTAACAAAAAAACCTATTTTTGGGTATCAAGTGTCACTGAACAGGTATACACAAACTATCAACTTGACAAAATATATATTAATGTAGTATAATGACATCCTTTTTAATATCATGAAGAAAGCCCCCCACCCATCACCGGCAGAAAAAGATCTGGATGAAGTTGTCGAAGGTTATATTGATGACCTTCCGAAGAAAGATACTTCGAAAACGGAACCGATTGTTCTTCAAAGAAAATCGATTGTTCTTCAAAGAAAATCGAAAAAACTGATTGTTCTCCCAGCTCCGCCACCACCAGGACCGCCACCAGGATATAGGGGGGAAACAAGTATTTTTCTATCAGAAAAACCAACGAAACCAACTGTTATCTTAGGAAAACCGATTGAAGAACCGATTATTGATACGGAACAGCTTGAAGAACCGGCGAAATCAACTACTCCCCCAAAAAAACCGGTTGAAAAACCGACTGAAGAACCGGTTATTGATCTGGTTGATGAGATACCTGAAGATTCAGTAGAAACGGCTTCCATTGAGATTGATATACCAGAAGAAGATAACATTAAGCCTGAAGATTCAGTAGAAACGGCTTCCATTGAGATTGATATACCAGAAGAAAAAGAAGAAGATAACATTAAGCCTGAAGATTCAGTAGAAACGGCTTCCATTGAGATTGATATACCAGAAGAAAAACCATTATCGAGAGATGAGCTAAGAGAATTAAAGTCTGAATTACAAAAAGGAGCTTACAAGACAATGAATGGAGTCGTTCGGGATTTTAGACCTCTTTCGAATAAACTACTGGCAACCGTTGTTGTTAATACAGATTTCTTACAAATGAGTGACGAATTAAACGAAAAAGAAGTTGAACGAATTGCAAATATAAGAGACGGACTCTACTTAGTGCTGAGCGGAAAATCTGAATTTATAACATTTGGAGGAGATCAAGCAGGTAATATAATGCCGGCTACAATAGGAGATCATTACGAAAACATTCAAAATGAAGAGGATTTTTGTAAAAAAAGTAAAATAGCCGAACAAGAACTGAAAGGATCTCAAGAAGAACTAGGTGGAGCTATTGTAAAAAGGAAAGAAATTGAAGATGGCTCAATAATCCAGATAATGGATGGTGAAACGCTATTTTTGATATTTAAAGACGAAAAAGGCGACACAATAAAACTTGGAGGAGATCATGCAAGTGATGCACCCCCTAGTCAGATAGAAATGTATTACGATGCTATTCAAAGCAAAGAGGAATTCGACTATTTCAATCAAGAAATTGAACAAGAATTAGCCTTAAAAAAATTGAAGGAAGAAATGGAAGAAATGGGAGGGACAGTCATTCAATCTAAAAACATTGAAGGTGGTTTAGTGCTAATTATAGAGGATGAAGATGGAAATTTAATTTTAATATCCAAGGGTAATGAACATGGACAATTAACATTCGGAGGTAAGTATGCAAAGGCAATTAGCCAAGAGGAAATAATGGAGTACTATAATCAAATTCAAAGCGAAAAGGACTTTCGTGAAGGAAGTTTTGCCATAGAGCAAAGAGAAAAGCTCAAAGCAGTTGAAACCAACCTTAAAAAGCAAGGGGGATCAATCATAGATTGTAAAACAGTCGAAGGGGGTTTATTGGCAAAGGTTCTACTGCCTGGCCCAATTGAAACCACTTTATGCTTAATGCTAATCAACGGCGATGTGAAAGTGTTTGGTAAGGATAAAGCAGATAGAATAACTCCAGAAGAAATTGAAACTTATTTTGGAATCACAATCACAGCGGGAGAATTCGAGATCAATTCTGAAATGTTTGAGGGAATTCGAAGTAGTCCCAAAAGCTAAAAACGCGACAATATTATCGCGACTACACAAAATCTAAATCTTTAACTACAACTATTATGAGTGAAAAAGACATTAAACCAAAAGAATTCAAGGTTACTATTGCAGAAAAAGAATGCAGGCTTAAGTATTAATTCTATAAGCTTTGTTTTTTTTATCATGATTGTCATAGTTCTTACAGCCGGTTTATATCTTGGTCAACAAGATCCATTACG
>DAOWGG010000125.1 GCA_030637565.1 Candidatus Peregrinibacteria bacterium
CGAGGTAAAACATTTTGAATCCTCCAGCGAAATAAACTGATTCTTTTCTTCTATTCCACAAGTGAGTTGTAAAAGATCATCTTAAACACGAGAGATTCCCTACCCTAACCCACTAGTAAAAGCGGGAGAGCAGAGAGGTAACTACGTTGATTAAGGTACCCAATAGTATAACAAATACAATAAAATGTCAAGCCTTTTATATAAGGTACCCGTAATAATGATGACCGCTCTTTGTCGCCAGTTTTCGAATAACTCCTAATCCCAACTTGTCATTCTCGCGAAGGCGGGAATCTATTGAAATTCGGAGCAGATTCCCGCCTTCGCGAGAATGAAAAAATAAAAATCTTTTATAAAGCAAAAACCCCCCACACCGCAGTGTGGGGGGTTTCGCAGAGAGATACGATGAGGCGTTGCCCTCCGTCCGGACTGAGCCGGACGGAGGGATTGCCTACGTAGCACTACTATCCGAGGTTGTCGTCACCGTCATCGCTGAGGGCGGCATCCGCCAACTCGGCACTATCAGCCTTGATCTTCGAGATCGCTTCGGCCACCAGTGCCATGTCACCGGCTTCGAGAGCTGCCAGCAGTGGAGCGAGGGCTTCGGCAACGGCTTCGGGAAGCATTCCCTGAACCGTCGCTTCGGCCGTTTCCCTGAGCTCTTCGCGGTCCACGCCGGAGGAGCCACTCGAAACCACGGGTTCCGGCTTCGGGTACTCGGAGCGACACTCACCACAGAACTTGCCTGGCATGCCCTTCGAATGCTTGTCATTCTTGGGGCAGGGAACAGGCGAACCCGGCTTGGGAGGCCGAGGCTTGTCACAGCGGGAGCAGGTCTTCCGATTGGCACCGTTCTCGGTGTTGCAGTGGAAACAGCTCCACTTACGACGCTCGTTCCAGATGGCAACGAGAAATCCGAGAATGGCCAGGATCAGGCCGAGGTTGACCGCGCTGGATGGCGAACCGAAGTACGCCTTCAGAGCGGTCCAGAGACCACCTTCGGGGCAGATCGAACTGTCGGCGGGGTGAACCACCTTGGTCGTGCCATCCGAATCGCAGACCAGGTGCGAGCCTTCTCCAGTTCCGACGGCATGCGTGTCGTCGGGGTTGGGGATGGCCAGCTGAGGATCTCCCTCAGGGAGAGGCTTCTCACCGTACGTCCACCATTCCATGTTGGCGGCATCGCACGAGAGCGTCGCGGGGTTCAAAGTGAGCCCCTCGTCGCACTTGCAGTCATCTCCGAGGGCGCCGTCGTTCTTCACGAAGCAGCTGTCGGAAATGCCTGCGGCGATGCAAACCGGTCGGTTTTTCTTCCCAGCGATCGTACCCTTCCCCTTCGTGGTGTTGTTGTCGGGGCAGGAACAGTTGTCTGGAGGAGTGACCGTGCCAGGAAGCCAACTCTGTTGCCCTTCACACGCAGTGTAGGGGGTCCGTGGTGCTGGTACCTTTTTTTTGCACGCCTTTTTTATGGCGTCTGGACACGTTTGGTCTCCTCTGTGCTTGGTACCACAGACAAAGTTCATCGTGGCAATACCAGATGTCGTACAGATGGGAGACTTCATCCAGTCTTCGATTTTTTTGTCGTAGGCCAGCGCAGTGCTGGGCAGGCCGAGGGTGAAGATCGCCATCACAGCGACCAGAATCGCGAGCAGGTTGCTCTTCATGACGGTCTCCTGAATCTGTGGGCCAAGGCCCGGGTTGAAGGTTCTGATTCTGTTCATCAGGTTCTGCATTTCTCTTTCTCCTTACCCCGTCTGGGGTGAAATCCTCCGACGGGGTGTCGGTAGGAAAATTAAAAAATCAATCGACGTTATTTAGCCGATCTGACAGTCCTGAATCCAATCTAAAATATTAATAAGATTGGATACAAAATTATCAGATCGACTGTTAATTAAGTAGTACATATTATGTATCCCTCTGCTTTAAAAGATCATCTCTTTACTCATATCCCAGATCCTCCCAACACGTCGTAAAACCCTGTTTAAAGAGAGTTTTGAAGTGCAAGAGTTTTCATGGAGAATAAAGAGGTTAAAAGCGGGCAAAAATGCCCTTTCCCAATTTCAATCTACTGACTTCAGAGATGAGAATTGGAACAAAATTCTAACCCATTTTTATAAATTTGTCAAGTCTTTGTAATAAAAACCTCTGCCATAACTTTGTCAGCAGTTTGAAGTGGATGAAAATTGAAAATTAAAAACTATCAGCAGCCTTTTATTTTCGTTATAATATCGCCATGAAAATCTGCGTCCCCATACAGGAAAGAACACAGAAAAAAGTCATTCAAAAGCTTCAATTCTTGAAGGGGAAAGTAGAGTTGGCAGAAATTTGGCTCGATCATATTGAAGATCTCGACATTTCATCTTTATTAAAAAATAAGCCGTTACCTGTTTTATGTGTGTGTAAAAAAGCAGATGATAAGGGGAGATTTAAGGGTTCTTATCCAGAGATGATCAAAATTTTAAAGGAGTCCTCAGAAAGCGGTGCCGATTACATCGATATTCCTCACTCAGCCCTAAAGCATTTAAAAAAATCTGAGTTCAGAGACCTTGCCTACCTGCAGGCAGGTCTGAGTTCAGAAATTATTATTTCCTATCATAATTTCAAAAAAACTCCTTCTCATCAAATGCTCCTAAAAAAAGCGAAGGAAATGAGAAAGGCAGGGGCTGACATTGTTAAAATCGCGACGATGGCCAATAGTTTGGAAGATGCTTTTACTATTATTTCATTAGCCCAGCTTTTGCAGGAGGAAAAAATCCCTAATATTTTAATCGCTATGGGGCAAAAAGGGATATTAAGTCGTGTGCTCACACCCTTTTTGGGTGGAACAATCATGTTCGCCCCCTTAACGAAAAAAGGGGTAACCGCCAGCGGACAACTCACGGTGGGAGAGCTTAAAAAGGCGTGGAGTTTGATTGAAAAATAAGAAAACCCCCCGTACCGAAGTACAAGGGGGTATTCGAAGGGAATATGTTGCTACTTGGCTTTGGCTCTGAGCTTTTTAGCTTCCTGCCCCACCTTTTTCATGTTGCCATTTTCCAAAGCGGTGAGCAGCGGGTCAAGCATCAGCAAAACCTTTTTCATGACTGCTTTTTGAGTTGCTTCCTCAGAGGATTCAACCCCTTCGCAGTTCTTAGGCAGTGCGTTGAAGGCCGCCGTAACCTTTCCCTTGCAGGCAGTTTCACAGACCTCGGGGTCATCCTCGGCGCCACAGGCGAAATAACAGTCACTGTCGGCCTTGGCCTTGGAGCTCTTGGCGGACGAGGACTGGCAGCCAGCAGCTACCATCTTCTCGAGGTGATTCATCTTGTCAGAACAGGCGACCTTGACAGCAGTGAGGCAATCGCTCAGCTTCCCATCTTTCCTGTGCTTGGTGTTGCAAGCAAAGTTGGCGGTTCCGATACCGGCCTCGCTACAATCCGGACTGTTGAGCCAAGATTGGATCATGGAGTCCCAGGTATTCTGGAGCTTCCTGTCTTTGACTGCTGTCTCGCAGGCCGACTGGTTCTTCTCCCCGGCACAAGCCGCGAAGATGATGTCGTAGACATCCATGTCAGCCTTGCTGGCGCTCAGCCAATTGTTGATGGCGGATTCTTCCCACACCATCTCCGTTCCCGACTTTTTGCAGACCTTGGGAAGATTGTTGTAGACCGCTGCAACCTTACCCTTGCAGGAAGACTCGCAGTCTGGATCGCCAGCACAGCCGAGCATGCAGCCCGCTTGAGCCTTCTTGTTGTTGGTGCTGGCTGCCGACGACTGGCAGCCTGCGGATACCATCTTCTTGTAGCTGGAGTTGGTGGTGATGTCGTAGGCCATCGCCGTATTCTTCTTGCACTTGTCTTTGATTGCCTTAAGACAAACTGAGTCATTATCGCAGTTGAATTCTGCGGTGGTGACTGATAGTGCATTGCTGCAATCCAGTGCAGCCAGTGCCGTGTCCGGCAAGGCCAGGGTGAAGATCGCCATCACAGCGACCAGAATCGCGAGCATGTTGCTCTTCATGACGGTCTCCTGAATCTGTGGGCCAAGGCCCGGGTTGAAGGTTCTGATTCTGTTCATCAAGCTCTGCATTTCTCTTTCTCCTTACCCCGTCTGGGGTGAAATCCTCCGACGGGGTGCCGGAAGAAAGTTTAAATCTTGATCGCTTTGTAAGTCGATCTGACAGATTCATATCTAAAATAAAATTAGAAACAAAGCAGTCAGATCGACCATTAACTAAGTAGTATATATCCCTTCGTTTTAAAAGATCATCCCTTCACGAATCCAAATTCTTCCGACACACATCAAAACCCTGTTGAGGAGGGCATTGAAAGAGTGCGGGAGTAATTATGGAAAATGAAGAGAGGGCGGGCAAAAGTGCCCTTTCCTAATCTCAATCCACTGATTTCAGAGATGAGAATTGGAAAGGATGCTAAGTTATTTTTATAAATTTGTCAAGTATTTACATTAAAAACTTCACCTTGTCGAAAGAAGTTGAGAATTGTATTCTTTTGCCGTTATTTATTTTAGCTTTATGTCATTAAAAATCGGAATCGTCGGCTTACCAAATGTAGGAAAATCCACCCTTTTCAATGCACTAACTCGCTCCAAAGGGGCTCAGGCAGCCAATTACCCCTTTTGTACCATCGATCCAAATGTTGGCATTGTTGAAGTGCCAGATAAGCGATTGAATGCTCTAACCGAACTCGTAAAGCCAGAGAAAGTTTTGCCAGCGGTAGTGGAATTTGTGGATATTGCAGGATTGGTGAAGGGGGCAAGTGAAGGGGAAGGTCTCGGCAATAAATTTCTTCATAACATTCGGGAGTGCGACGCGATCGCTCAGGTGATTCGTTTTTTTGAAGATTCCGATATCACCCACGTTCACGGTGGCATAAACCCAAAGCTTGATATGGACGTGATTCATTTAGAGTTGATTTTGGCCGATCTGGATACTGTGAGCCGTCGTTTAGGTGATACAGAAAAAAAGACAAAATCAGGAGACAAAGAGGCGATTATGCAAGTGGGGGCATTAAAAAGGGTTAAAGAAGCCCTTGAGGCAGAGAAATTAGCCATTAATGTTGAATTAGAAGAAAAAGAGCGCGAATTTTTAAAAGAACTTCACCTACTCACCAATAAGCCATTTATTTATATCGCAAATCTAAAAGAGGAAGAGTTAGCTGGTTTTGATGCTGAAAAAAACAAGAAAGAGCTTGATTTAGGTAATCATGAGCAAATTCTTCCTATTTCCGCCAAAGTTGAAGAAGATTTAGTCGGGTTTTCAGTAGAAGAAGCCGAAGAGTATTTGAATGAATTAGGCCTTGAGGAATCGGGTCTAAATGCCTTTATTCGTGCCGCCTATCGGCTTTTGGGCTTACAAACCTATTTTACCGCAGGGGTAACAGAAGTGCGCGCCTGGACCGTGAAAATAGGTGCCAGTGCCCCTCAGGCAGCAGGAGTGATCCATACCGATTTCGAAAAAGGATTTATTAAAGCAGAAACCATTGCTTATGACGATTTTGTGGCGTGTGGCGGTGAAGCAGGGGCGAAAGAAAAGGGGAAGATGCGTATGGAAGGAAAAGAATACATAGTGCAAGACGGCGATGTAATGCACTTTAAATTTGCTAATTAGTAAAAATGCATCAACGTAAAAATCCCATCACCATCGATGAAGGCTTCAAATGCTTGAAATGCAAAATGGATGTCAAAAAACATCCAGAAGGAAGTTGTCGGAATCACTGTCCGCATTGCTTATTCTCATTGCACGTTGACTTAGAAGTGCCAGGAGATCGACTGAGTGAATGTGAAGGGTTGATGGCTCCTGTTGGAATGGAGTTGAATAAAAAAAAAGGAACTCGTGTACTGCACATGTGTCAGAAGTGTGGCTCCAAAACTTATAATCGTTGTGCATCTGATGATAATTGGGAATTGCTTTGTGAGCTTTCAAGAGTGCCTCATGATGGGTAATTCTGTTAAAATATCTTATTCGCTAATCATCTGTTTAGATTTCGCTCTTTTTTCGCTAAAATAAAAACATACATCATAAAAATTGAATCTATGACTTTTTTGAAAAAAAGCAGAAGCCTCGCAATCGCAGTGGTGGTTTTTTTATGGATTTTTACCTTATTACCGTTGCAAAGCTCTGCTCAGTTGGCTTTTCCCGACATTCAAAATTCTCCTTATAAAACCAGTATTGAATACTTGCAGAATAAGGGGGTGGTTCAGGGGTATCCCGATGGCACTTTCGGGCCAGAGAGAAAAATAAATCGAGCGGAGATTATGAAGATTATTCTTGAAGCAAGTACTCAAGAAGATATTGGACACAAGCTCAATTGCTTCCCAGATGTGCGCGGAGAGTGGTTTGCTAAGTATGTTTGCTATGCTCAGGAGCAGGGAATTATAGAGGGTTACCCCGATGGTAAATTCAAACCCTCTCAAAACGTGAATACTGCTGAATCTTTAAAAATGGGGATTGGAAGTTTTCCAGTCCAAGTTGGATCCGCTTCGGGGGCTTGGTATCAAAAGTACATCGATTTCGTTCACAATAACAATGTTTTTTCCAAGTACAGCATTAGTCCAGCCAACGACATGACTCGTGGTGAAATGGCTCACTTAATTCATAAGCTGATGCTCGATAAAGAGGGGATAATAAAATTTACAGGCATTCGAAATAGCTTGTCTGCTGGTTGTGGAAATAATCCACCCAGCTCCGCTCCTACCAGTTCAGTTGTGGATGGAAAAGCGAGAAGTTACATCACAGTGATTCCGAATAAATACAGTAAGGACAAACCCAGTAGCCTTGTTTTTGCTTTTCACGGAAGAACGAATCCAAACTACGAAGTTCGCACTTATATGAAAGTCGAGGAAGCTTCCGATGGAGAAGCGATATTCATTTATCCTCTAGGATTACCCGAAGAAGGCCCCAGTCGAACTTGGAGTGACCCAGGTGATAAGTCGTACGAGCTACGCGATTTTGAACTTTTTGATCAATTGCTCGAAGAATTCACGAATAACTACTGTGTTGATTTAGATCAAGTTTATGTGGTGGGCTATTCGCTTGGTGCCTGGTTCACTAATAGTCTTTCTTGCGCTCGTGGAAATGTGATCCGCGCGATCGGAAGTTTGGGTGGTGGAACGACCATTAATAACTGCACAGGACCAGTGTCTGCAATGGTTTGGCATAATCCAAGCGATCGCCTGGCTCCGTTTTACACAGGAGAGCGAGCACGTGATCAGATTTTGGAGCAAAATAGTTGCGGCCTGAAAACCGTTTCAGTACCCCCATCAAAAGGTAGCTGTGTGCAGTACACCGAATGTCCGACTGATAGCCCCGTCGTTTGGTGTCCTCATACCAACGACATTGGGTGGGGGAGTTATTATCCACACAATTGGCCGTCGGGTACTGGTGAATCAATGTGGCAATTTTTTAAAAGCTTGGATAATTAAAAAATTTCAGTATAATCGATTGGAAGTTGTTCTTAAAGTTGCCCCATGTTCAGATTAAAAGTTGCCCCAATTGAAACCTTCTTGAGGGAGAAAGTCCCTTTGCCTGAAGGAAAAACCAGATTAACCAAAGCAGTTCGAAACTCTATTTTGGCTGTATTGTTTTTATCGATGACGCCAGGTTCTTGCGTTCTTCCAGCCAGTTGTGCCTCTTATCTAGCGGCACAGTTGGAGGAAAAAAAGGAAGAAGCAGTAAAGATTAAAGCTAAGGTTGAAGATATTCTTAAAAAAGATGGAAGTTCAAGTGTGTTGGCGTTGGAGGGTGAGTAGGGTTCTCCACAAAAACATATCAACAAAAAACCCATGAGCGATCATGAGTGATTTAGTGGAGCGGGCAAAGGGATTCGAACCCTCGACCTTCGCCATGGCAAGGCGACGCTCTAGCCAACTGAGCTATACCCGCAAAATACAAAGAAAATTTTAACAAAATCCTTCAAGAATGCAAACGATTTTTAGGCGACAGATTGTAAAAAGCTTTCCGACTTCATCGGTGTGCTTAAAAGATTTCCAAGAACCCCCTGAAGCCATAGCCAAACCGACTGATGATCTTTTTCATTCACTTGAACTTTTAGCGTGTTCGGCAGGGGATAATGTTGCATAAAATTCACCCATTTAATCAAAGGGGCTTCAATACGGCGATGAGCGGCATTGCTGCAGCTTTGGCAAATTACGTTTGCGTCATCTCCCAAATGAATCGGGTGCTCAATGTTCAATGTTTCATTACAAGTAGCGCATTGATTCCATGGAGAAAGAAATCCAGAAAGAGTGAGTAATTTTACTAAATAAGTGTGCAAAATAACATCGGTTTTATTTTCTTCTTTCAAATGATTAATTGTCTCATGAAGGAGGGGATAAACCCCTTCAATTTGTTGCTGATCTTGAATAAGGCGATGGGTGAGTTCGGCAATGTAAAAAAGCACTCGATGTCGATCGGTTTCTTTAACGTCTGGAAAGCCATCAATCAAATGAGCTTCATTTAAACAGGCGAGTGATTGCCCTTGGTAACAGGTGATTTGAATTTCAGAAAAAAGCTCCAGTCGCCCACAAAATCTGCTTTTTAGTCGACGAGCGCCTTTGGCAATGCAGTCGATCTTACCCATGTCTTCAGTAAGAACCGTTACAATACGATCCGCTTCTCCAAAATCAACTTTTCGAATCACAATGCCAGTGGTACTGAAGTGTTTATTCATGCTAGAAAGAGAATTTCTTTTTTAAATAAAGTTCAATTGCCAAAAAGCTACTAAAAAGACCAACCAAAATAGCTCCGAAAAGCTGCCAGGTGAAAGTGAGCCAAAAATTATCTTCAAAGTGTAAGAGAACAGCATCTAGGCCAACCAATAAACTCTCATTAGTAATCACTCCAATAAGGTTTTTACTCAGATAAAGAAGCGTTAATTGAGAAAGAGCCAGGCTGATGATTAGGGCAGTGACAGCATAAATAAGCCCTTCAACAACATACCCTCCACGAATGAAGTTTTTATTCGCCCCCACCAGGCGCATAATATTGATTTCGTGACGATGAGTGTGAATGCTTAAATTGATGCTATTGAAAATAATCAAAATCGCTACCACTGCAAAGATTATATTGAGCCATAAGCCAACCCCTTTAATAAACTGGGTAATGTTTAGGATTTTTTCGTTTCGGCTTTTCTGTTCCGTATCACTTTCTAATTTATCTTGATTGATAATGCGTGCGAATTGAGGGTCGGATAGGAATTCGATAATTTGATTATTCACAGACACATCACTTCCTACAATGCGTAACACATTAGGGAGAGGATTTTTTAAATTGTTATTCTCCAAAAAAGAAATAACATTAGGATATTTAACACCGAAGCCTCTCAACGCCTCTTCTTGACTGATAAAAACAATTTCATCAATTTCCTGAAGTTCTCCCAGTCGGTTTTTTAAGGTTTGAATGGTGTAATTTTCAACTCCTGATTGAATCTCAACCCGAATATCCACCTTCCGTCCCACCGAAAGAATCACCGAGTCACTGGCATAACTAAGAGC
>DAOWGG010000039.1 GCA_030637565.1 Candidatus Peregrinibacteria bacterium
AACTCAAGCATTTTGAAAGTGCAAATGGCTCTGAAATAATACCGAGTAGCTCAAGATTTAGTTCGTCGGATATTTTCTGAAGGGCTCCGTAGTGGTCTAGCGGGGCGAATGAATTAAAGATCGACATTTGAACCTCTTTCCCCTGAAAGCCCATTAGATTGGTCACCTTATATCCATCGATTCTTACATCGACAATTGAGCTGTTGACCAACTTTACATCGATTTCTGGATAGCCCGTTTCTTCACTTAGTTTTTTTCGTATTTCTGCAAAAGACTTCCACTGAAGCTTGTGAACAATATTCCTTAATTCTGTAATATTAATTTTAGCCTCAGAATCTTCTCGTTTGTAAGACAGGGTTGAAGTTGCCCCTTTAACCAGTTCACCTGAAATCCCCATAACCAATTGCTGAGGGCTCATATCAGCCTCTTGAGAAGCGATTCGAATGGCTTCTTTAGCGTTCTTAATTACACTGGCAATATCGGTAATGTTATTGTTCTGAAGATCTCCTGGTCTTTGCTTCACTTTTCCAACCCCCCTAATTATTCCACGCTTTCCAATAATCTCTCCGCTCATACTCTGCTTTTCTTCGATATTAAAAACAATCGCTTTCACGCTTTCCGTGCCCAAGTCGAGGGCAACAATCGCTTTCTCCTGTGGTTTGCGCTTAAAAAATTTAATAATCATTTAACTTTTTCTGTCAGCAGTTGAAGATAAGATCTCTTTTCAAAGTCTTTGGGGCTAAATCCTAACTGAGAGAAGAGCTCTCGTAAAGCCTTTTTCGCTTTGGGGATTTCTGATTTGGAATGAATAATGGTTTCGATCTCCAGGAAATATCCTAATTTTGCTACATTGTGAAGTTCGATCTGAAAGTTTTTGTAGTGATAGTAATCCCCCTTTTTCTGCTTTTTGATAGACAAAGGGATGCCGATTTTCTTAAGAAAATTATGAAACCCAGAGGCGGAAGTCAGTGGGAATTCCATTTCTTGATTGAGCTCAATCCCCTGTTCCTTTCGACGGTTTTTTATGTTTAATTGGTTTTCCTGATTTTTTTTCCTGACTCTAAGAGAGCGGTTTTTTGAAAAATAATAATAACTGTCTTTAATATCAACCGCTTCTTTGTGACGAGCGATTTTTTGGATTTCCTTTTTTAGTCTCTGAAAATCCGCCTGCATAAGAGGAACTTTGGCTTCAATTTCGTACATAATTTAGCGATAAATCATTTCATCCCGATGAACTCCCACTCCGATAAAATTAATGGGGGTTTCAACTAATTCCTCTACTTTTTTCACATAAGCTTTGGCATTCTCAGGAAGCTCCTCAAAGGTTTTAGCTTTACTGATATCCTCTGTCCATCCTTCCATTTCAATGTATTCCACTTCTACGTTTTCAAAATCTTTGAGAGAAAAAGGAATGTAATCGGTTTTTTCTCCGTTTAGCTTGTAGCCGACAGCCACTTTAATGGGGGTAATTCCTGTTAGAACATCCAACTTTGTCATGTTTATGCTAGTGAGCCCATTGAGCATAACCGCTTCTTTTACAACGATTGTATCGAGCCAGCCACAACGACGAGGTCGACCGGTGGTTGCTCCGTACTCAGCTCCTTGTTCTCTTAACATTTCCGCTTCTTTGAGTGGTAATTCGGAGGGGAAAGGGCCTTCACCCACACGAGTGGTATATGCTTTCATGATTCCAATCACGTTGGTGATTTTATTAGGGCCAATTCCAAGGCCTGTACTTACGCCACCACTGGTGGTGTTGGACGAAGTAACGTAAGGATAAGTTCCATGATCGATATCTAAATGAGTTCCCTGAGCTCCTTCGGCAAGCACTGTTTTACCTTCTTTGTAGCTTTCGTTGATATATTTAGCGGTGTTGTCGATAAAAGGCTCAATGGATTCAATGGCGTCTTTGTAATAATTGATTTCTTGCTCAATATCCAATTCAAAACCGTATACTTTCATATGACGTTCAGCATTGGCGCGAAATTTTTCTGCAAAATGATCAAAGTCTAATAAATCCCCCACTCGAATACCAATTCGAGAAGCTTTGTCGGTGTAGCAAGGTCCAATTCCTCGCTTGGTGGTTCCAACTTTACTGTCTCCCTTTCGATCCTCCTGAATTCCATCGATGGTTTTGTGATAAGAAAGCAGTAAATGAGCACGGTCGCTGATTTTAAGCTTTCCGTGAATATTAACCCCCTTCTCTTTAAGCATGCTAATTTCTTCGAATAATGTCGGAATTTCCACCACGGCTCCATTTCCAATCACACACATTTTCCCCTCATGAAGAACCCCCGATGGCATAAGGTGGAAAACGAACTTTTTAGATTCCCCTCCTTCCTTTACCACAATGGTGTGCCCCGCATTAGCGCCACCCGCACAGCGAGCGATTATATCGTAATGCTGAGAAAGTATATCGACCAATTTACCTTTTCCTTCATCTCCCCATTGGCTTCCAGCAATGTAAATAACCTGACCAAGCTTCTCAGTGAGTTCTGCTTCGTTTTTTATTGAAAGTGTCATTGAATGATTGGTGATTTTTTAGAGACCTTGATCAGAGTATCAAAGGGGTAAGATGAAGTCAAATTCCATAATTATAAAATTATGATTCGCTTCAATTATTGTACATTTAAATAGCGGGTGGTGGTTTTTCGCACTCGTTCATCGGTGGTTTTTTAATTAGAAAAATTAATGGATGTCATAAACTTTTTCATCAACCCTACCGGCAGTCCCACCACATTCCAATAATCCCCTTCTGTTTTTATAATCCACTCCCCTGCTGTGCCTTCAATCGTCATAGCACCAGAACTTTCTTTCCATTCATCCAATTCAAGATAATTTTCGATTTCTTCATCGGTTACTTTTCGGAAGAATAATCGAGTGACTTCGAAACCAACGAGTTCCTTTTTTTTCGATTCATTCACCAGGGCTAGCCCTGAAAAGACATCGCAATAAGCATTATTGAAGCGATTTAAAGTGTCTCTGGCATCCTCTTTATTTTCTGGCTTTAGACATATTTTTCCATCAGAACTGACGACAATCGTGTCGCAGCCGATCACCCAACTTTTAGGATGGGTTTTGGCAATTTCCTGAGCCTTTCTTAGCGCAATGCTTTTAACGATCATTTCTGGTGCCTCATGACCATCGTGATGTTCATCAATATGAGCGGGAATCACCTCGAAGTTCAAATTCATGTCTTCGAGGATACGCTTTCGTTGGGGACTCTTAGAGGCGAGGATTAATTTCATTATAATTACAATTTGCGTCCCCTTTGTCATTCCCGCGGAGGCGGGAATCTATTATATGGATCCTGAAACGAGTTCAGGATGACAAAAGGAGAGAGAGAAACGACTTATTTTAATTTATTAATTTCCTGAATCGCGCGATTGAGCTGATTATCCTCCGTTTCTGAATCTCGGGCAATAACGGTGATATTTGGAGTGACTCCATTATCTTGAATGCTGTTTCTGTCTGGAGTTAACCACTCGGCCACTGTTATCTTTAAACTTGAATTATCTCCGAAATAGTTCACTTCCTGAACGGTTCCTTTTCCGTAACTGGTTTCTCCAACAAGTGTAGCAACGTCATATTCTTTTAGTGCTCCTGCGACAATTTCAGAAGCGGATGCACTCCCCTTGTTGATTAGTACAACCATTGGATACTCAGAAAGCTCTCCCTCTCCACTGGTGTGCTGTGTGTAGCTGAAATAATTATATTTAATATGAACGGCATCAGACCCTTTTGGGAGCATGAAGTTAAGAATCCCGACTGCCGCATCCAATAATCCCCCTGGATTATCCCTCATGTCTAAAATGACCCCTTTTATTTTTGGATTCTGACTGATGATCTCAACTACTTCTTGGAATTCGTTTACAGCGGTTTGACCAAAACTGGTCAGCTGAATATGCATAATGTCGTCGTTTCCAATCACTTCATATTCAACCGCTTTAATATGGATAAGGTCTCGAACTACTGAAATGGTGAGTGTTTGAGTTCCTCGTCGAACGGTTATTTTTACCGTAGTCCCCTTTGGTCCTTTGATTCGACCCACTACGTCGTAAAGTGATTCACCTGACACATCCACGCCATCCACTTTTTTAACAATATCTCCTGCTTTAATACCCGCTTCGTAAGCAGGTCCGTCTTTGATGGGTGAAATAATAACTACCTCCTTGTCATCGTTCAAACCTATATAAGTTCCAATCCCTTCAAATTCTCCATCAATATCGTCGTTGAAAATCTTATTATCCTCTGCGTCCATAAAGGAGCTATAGGGGTCATTCAACGATTCAACCAAAGCTTTTATGGCCATCTCAGACATCACATTGGAATCCACACGATCTTTGTCGTAAAAGCTAGAGTTGATTAAATCCCATGAATTCACCACCTTTTTTAACTGAGTAGGCAGGTTATTTGAATTTGATCCAGAATTTGGTGCCCGAAGATCAATCATATCCATTTGGAAGATCATATCAGCAGCCATGATCCTACTCATTCGTTTGTATAAACCAAAGTAATCATTTCTTTCCGGCTGAACAATCCCAAGGCCAATGGCTCGCATCACCAACGCCTGATTCCGTGTGTTATTTTTTACATCGGTGTAAGGAATGGGGCCAACATGACGACGAGGAATGGGGATACTTTTAGAATGAAAAGTGAGCTCAAGTGCCTCCGCCTTTGTTAGCTTTTTGTATGGATCGACTTTTCTCTCTCTTTCATCCAATATCCCCAACGTAATCGCTTCCTGAAAATAAGGGGAATACCAAGCGTTGTTTCTCGTGTCCTCAAAAGGAAGGTTAACATTTTGACCTCTCTTAAAATCAGGTGAATTGAGCAGTACTAAATATTTGATAAATTCTGCCTTTGAGATGAGAATATCGGGTCTAAAAAGCCTTGTTTCCCGAAAAACGTCATTCCTTCGAAGGTATTCTACTGAATAGTAATAAGGCGAAGTGTGATGAACGTCGTCGTAAGCAAAGGTGCTCGCTGATGGAATAAGGAGAAGGCTTATTAGGACACTTAAAATCAGTCTTTTAAATAGTAATTTCATGAGCTAGTGGATTATGGGTTTTATAAAGGTTATATCTTAATACCAGGAACAGGGAATTGATGACACATCGCTTCCACCTCTTCCTTAATAGAGTTGAGATTATTTTGATCTTCTGAATTTTGAATGGCTCTATCCATCCATTCAGCAATTTTTTCCATCTCCCCCTCTCTCATTCCGCGAGTGGTTACCGCTGGAGTTCCCATTCGGATACCGGATGGATCGAATGGAGATCGTGGATCGTTTGGGATAGTATTTTTATTCAAGGTGATTCCCACGGCGTCGAGCGCGTTTTGTGCGAGTTTTCCAGAAATATCTTTATTGGTTAAATCGGCGAGGATTAAATGAGTGTCGGTTCCGTCGGATACTAATTTAAACCCTCTTTTTTTCAATTCTTCCGCCAAATGATGAGCGTTCTTTTTTATCTGAAGCGCGTATTCTTTAAATTCAGGCTGAAGTGCTTCTTTAAAGGCAATTGCCTTTCCAGCAATGGCATGTTCGTGTGGCCCGCCCTGAAGACCTGGGAATACCGCTCGATCAATGTCTTTTGCGAATTTTTCTTTACACATAATTATTGCCCCTCGTGGCCCTCGCAGTGTTTTATGAGTGGTTGTCATTACAACATCAAAGTAAGGAACAGGTGATTCAAGCACCCCTCCGGCGATCAGACCAGCGGTATGAGAAATGTCAGCCATCGAGATTGCTCCCACCTCATCGGCAATTTCCTTAAAGCGTTTCCAGTCGATGTCTCGTGGATAGGCAGTGAAGCCCGCTACGATCATTTTAGGGCGTTGTTCTTTGGCCATTTCATAAACTTCATCCATGTCTAAATAACCGGTTTCTTCATTCACACCGTATTGTATAAAGTTGTAGGCCTTTCCAGAAAAAGCGATGGGAAGACCGTGAGTGATATGTCCGCCATGATCTAACTTTAGCCCCATGACGGTGTCACCGAATTCAAGCAGTGCAAAGTAAATCGCCGTGTTGGCTGGCGAACCGGAATAAGGCTGAACATTTGCGTGTTCGGCTCCAAATAGTTCTTTCGCTCGTTCGATTGCTAAATTTTCAATTACATCGATATTCTCCTGACCTCCATAATAACGTTTTCCTGGATACCCTTCAGAATATTTATTGGTCAAAATAGAGCCACAAGCTTCTAGTACTGCCTCGGATACATAATTTTCAGATGGAATCAATTCCACCCCCTCCATTTGCCGCTCCCCTTCTTTCTTCATTGCCTCAAATAATTCAGGATCCTGATTTTTGATATGATCGTACATTTTTTGGGCGGTTACATTGATAAATATTTTGATCGGTCACGATCAAATCAACGCATTCATCATACGGATCTTTAGGTATCGAATCAAGAACTTGTTCCTCGTAAGCGAGTGCTATTTTGAAAGGCTTTCCATCCGATTGAAAATAGCGATCGTAGAACCCTTTTCCCATTCCGATTCGATTTCCTTTTTTATCAAATGCTAATCCTGGAGTGATTACTAGCTCAATTTCCCTATCGTGAGTTCCAGTTGGACGCTCAATCGGCTCAGGAATCCCTTGAAAGCCCTTCTGAAGTTCGATCGGCTTTTTAATGGGAACGGCCTGAAAATGACTTTTTCCTTGAACCGCTGGTAGATAAAGCTGTTTCAGTTCAGTGTATCGATCGATCAGTTCAAGCGTATCGACTTCTCCGTTTACGGAATAATAAAAAAGAACATGGGAAGCCTTTTGAAATATCGGTAGGGATTCTAGTCTCTTGATTATTCTCTCATTTTTTAAAGCTCGCTCTTTGCTGGACAGCTGAGCTCTGAACTTCAATGCCTTACTTCTAATTTTAACTTTGTCGCTCATTATTCATAGGTGAAGAACTATGAACCAAATACTTCTTTTGCCATTTCAGCCAAACCTGTTGAAGCTCCCACTTCCTCCTCTTTTGCAATCGGCTGTAATTCAATTTTTTTTACTTCTGTTACGAAGTTCACCTTTG
>DAOWGG010000094.1 GCA_030637565.1 Candidatus Peregrinibacteria bacterium
ACACTTGAAACTTTTAAATAAACCCAAAGAAATCAATATCCGTAACCGCTTTAATAATAGCGAAAGCAAGGGTTACAAAGGCAAAGCCAATCAATGAATAATAAAGCATGCTTTTCGCCTTTGAAATTCGCTCATCGTTACTAAACGCCATCACGAACATAACCCCCGAAACAACAAATGAGACAAGAACCGCCAAGGAAGCAAATCGGAATAAAATACGGATAATTCCAGGGATAAAATCCTCCAACAGGTCTCCTTTTGGAACTTGACCGGGGCGAGAGGGGGAAAGAAGATGGGTGTTTATTTTAGTGATCTTATTAAGTGCTTCTGATTCTTTTGTATTAAAATTACCTTTTGGCTCGATGGTATCTTGATCGATCTGACTATCAACATTTAAATTCATAAAGGAGGCAACAGGATCTTTAGCGTTTTCCAAAAGAGTATTTGCATCGCTTTTTTTAGGGTCAGCAGCAATCAAAGCATCCACACGAGCTTTAACAGAAGTATAGGCATTAATAACATCCAATTGCCGATTTACCATTAAAGCTTTTACTCCAGCAATGGCCTGTTTAGTCTCGTCACTACCTGAATTAGCCTCTTGTGCCAAAATGGTATACCTAGCATCAAGCACTCCAGCACGATCCTCAAATTCATCCGCATAAACAGATGAGACCAGGAAGAAAAAAGCAAGTAATAGTAAAATAGGGATTTGAAAGAGTTTCATATTAAGTGATTTTCAGATTAGTAATAATTTTAACAATACCAAAGGCAGTGATCGCAATCACTAAACCAATAATAGCGTAAGTGATTGTTTTTTGAGCCGCTTTATGTTTTTCTTCATCTCCATAAGCCGTCATATACTGATAACCCCCAATAATCAAAGCAATCACAGCCAGTGCAACCGCCAATCGGATGGTATAGGTGATAACAAAGGGGAGAATCTTACTAAAAACAAAACTCCCTTCAACATCACCTGTCAAAGCCTGATTCCCCCCAGGGAGGATATTACTACCAATTGGCTTAGTTAGCTTAACCTCTTTATTATTCAAACCCTGAGCAAAAGAAAAAGGGGTCTTTAGAAAGAGAAAAAGGTAGGTAGTGAGTAATATTTTTTCTATTTTTTTCATATTTTTTATATATTGAAAGCTATTTGGTATGCCTAGAAAGCGAAGAAGGTTGGATTGATGGTGTAAAGAATAAGTGAAGCGGTGAACCACAAAATAATTCCCGTGATCGCTTTGGTAATACGTGATTTACCTTCACTGAATTTACTTTCATCCCCTCCAGAGGTACTCATTTGAATTCCTCCAATCACCACAAATAAAACAGCCACCCCGACAATAAGTCCAGACATATAAGAGTAAATCAATCCCAAATAACCATAAAGAAGCCCAAAAGGCCCTTGATAAGGCTTATCAGGATCTTCAGTTAAAATGGCTTGAATAGGACCTCTATCTTTAGCACCAATAGCCCCCCCTCTCCAAAGGTTAGTAGAGCACTTCTCTTCGCTCCCTGAACCTGTACAGCTAACAACATAAAGATCATAACCAGGCTTTCCACCGATAGGCTCTTCCAAAAAAAGACAGTTGCGAGGAGACCGATGAACTCCATTGATATCCCTTGATTTACATTCAGAGGGTGAAGTTGCCAATTGTTCATCGGCAGCAGATGCACCTTCTGCCGCAGAGCCCCCTTCAGGAGCATCTTCCGCAAAGGCAAAAAGAACGGGGTTTAAATTAATCGCAATGAGTAAAAATAGAAAAGCTTTTTTGATTGTAGAGGAATGGATCATAAGGCGTTAGATAAACTTTTAATAAGAAGTTGAACCGTGGTCACTAGAACATAAGCCCCCAAAACAAAAACGATTCCAATAACCGATTTTAAAATATAAGACTTCCCTTTGTCATACATTTCCTGACGACCTGCTGATATCAGCATCATAAAACCACCAATCACCATCATTAAAATCGCCGCTGAACCGACCGTCGCCGCCATAATCGTAATGGTCCTTTCGAAAACAAAACCAATCCCCTTACGCGCCCAATCCTCCTCTTTAATGTCCTTATGAGTCACAACTCCCAAGTCAAACATAAACTCTTCATCTTGAATCGTGTCCGATTGAGCCAATGCTGGATGATTCAAGAAAAAACCACTCCCAAAAAGTGTGACAACGACAAGGGTGGCTATTAGAACTTTTTTAAACATTTTTTAGATTTTTTATTTTACTGCAAGTATTTTACCACACTTCAAAACAAAAAATCTACACCTCTGAAGAGGTTCAGATCTCATCTTCCATTCAAGCATACAAAGATAAAATAAAGTACTGCGGGGTTTGGGGCAGGGCGAACGTGAAAAGCGATGATTAATAGTACAACGATAATTGCACGTTTCGCAGAGCCCCAATGGTTTTTTGCTTCGTTTTTTGACACAAAAAAATGAAGAAGGGTGGATTAAATAGAATCGCCACACTTCAAAGAAAGAATGCTTCACAAAAACAAGTCGCGGCCTTTGTCGCCTACAATATAGATTCCCGCCTACGCGGGAATGACAAATATGAAAAACTATTTAATCAACTTATTCACCTTCAAAATCTCCTTCGCCTTATCCAAAACTTCAGAGGGTGTGTAATTAGATTTTACCAGGTAAGCATCCACTCGATCGACCGAATCATGACGAGAAAAATGCTCCATATCCAGGTTAGTCAACATAATCACAGGAACATATTTATCATGCCGCTGACGGATTTCTTTAAGAACTGCATATCCATCCACTTCTGGCATCATAATATCCAAAAGTACAATGTCAGGATCTTTTTGATAATATTTTTCAATCGCCGTTTTACCCTGACGAGCTGTATAAACTTTAAACCCTTCTTTCATAAAAATAGTAGCGTAAAGATCACAAATATCTTTGTCATCTTCTGCAATGAGAACTTTGATGTTTTTAACCGACTGCGCCATAATTTAATTGTGAGTTACTAACAACATATTAATTTGTAATTAGTCATTAGTCATTGGTAATTTTAGTTAAGCGGTAGTTGAATTCTAAAGGTTGTTCCTTTTCTAAGGGTACTTTCTGCCCAAATCATTCCACCATGTAATTCAATGATTTTTTTAGCGATAAACAATCCCAATCCTGCGCCACCTGAGTATTGAGCTTGGCGATTTTTTCCTTGTTTAAATTTATCAAAAATATCGAAAAGTTCAGATTTTCGAATACCCATCCCCTGATCTTCAATGGAGATTTGAATGCCAATTCCCCTTTTCTCAATACCAACAGTAATTGTTTTCCCTTTAGGAGAATATTTAATGGCATTTCCCAAAATATTACGCAAAACCTGTCTCAATCGAACCGAATCCAACTTCATCAAGGCAGGTTTATCCAACTGATCATCAAAACGAATGGTTATCTTTTTCTCATTGGTTTGAAATGAATGATTTTTAATAACATTCTGAAGAAGCTGAGAAATATCCGTCAGAACTGGATGAAGCTCTAAGCGATCCGTCTCAATACGAGAGACATCTAAAATATTATTAACCAAATTATTCAGCACCTCAACATTATCATAAACACGAATCAAATAATCCTTCGCTTCTTCAGGAATCTGATCTCTTAAACCATCTTCAACTAAAAAAGAAAGGTATCCTCGAGCGGCCGTTAACGGAGATCGAAGCTCATGAGAAGTAACGGCAATAAATTCATCTTTAAGCTCATTTAAAGATTGTAAGCGACGATTAGCTTTTTGAAGATCACGTGTTTTTTCAGCAATTTTATCACGAAGCTCTTCATTAAAATGAGATTGCCTCTCCTGAGCCTGAACTACCTTAGTGACATCCTGAACCATCCCCAAAACAGCAGGCTTTCCGTAGTAATAAATTCGCTGAGCATGGATTTCAAGATCAATCAAAGCTCCATCCTTTCGATTTCCTTTAAGAGAACAATTAGAAGAGGTTGCACAGGACTCTTCGTTTAAAGCTTCATAGCAACTGCAATTTAAAAGTACATCCTCATGTGACATGCCAATCAAATCTTTGGTTTGATATTTAAAAATACGAGAAAACTTAGGATTCACATATTGAAATTTGCCATCTTGTAAAATAAAAATACCAACCACCGATTTATTAACCAATTTTTGATAGCGCTCAATCACTTCACGACCCTCCATATGTTTACCAATTGTCTGCGCCACAATGTGCAATACTTTCTTTTCTTGTTTTAAAGAAAAGGATTCTTCATTAGAGATTTTTTTAATATAACCCAATTCAATCTCTCCACGATTTTCACCCAAAACAATAATAGGCTCCTTAATAGAGTTAAAAAACTTTTCACCCCTCTTAATATTAGTATAAGTTTGACCATCAAAAGTAATATAAGTTCGAGCAGGTTTCACCTCATCACAAGCTAAAGCAATATCTTTAACCAAGTCACCAAAAACCTGCTTAGCAGAACGGATCATACGAATATGAGCATTCACCTGATAAAGCACTTGAAATTCTCGCATCCTATTTTCAACAAACTGTGCCATTACTCGCCGCTCCGTAATATCCTCCACAGTCTCAAGCGCTCCAATAATACGCCCTTGATTATCACGCAAAGGCTTCATCATAAAACGCAGCCATTTTTCCTGGCCACAAAAATTTGTAAACAACATCGACCCAATAATTCCTCTTTTATCACTACTGTGTTCAACTTCCATTGCGGAATAGCGCTTCAGAATCTCATTTGGCTTCACTCCCTCAATCATCCTATCAGTAATCATTTTTTTATGACTCTTATAAAATGGTTTCCAATGATTAGAAGTCCCAACCATTTGAGCTGAACTGAAACCTGTTAACTGCTCCAAGGTTTTATTCCAATAAATAATTTTATGATCCGTATTGACAATAAAAGTGGCTATAGGAGAACCTTGAAGTAAATCATCAAAGATTTTCTTACTAGCCTTCAGCTCCTTCTCAACCACTTTACGAGCTGTAATGTCCAATAAAGAAGCGACGCTATTCGTGGTTCCCGGAATCATCGCAACGGTCATAAAAACATTTTTAATTTCACCTTTATTATTTAAAAAGCAAGCTTCGTAATTTCGAGGTACTGAATAGGGGTTTTCACGGCGTTTTTTGTGAAACCGACTCATTTTTTCAACATCTTCCTTGGAAAAAAAATCAAGCCATTTCATTTTATTTTCAACCTCCTCCTTCGAATATCCAGACATATGTTCAAATTCGCTATTCGCATATGAGATAAGCATGTTTTCTCCAATAATCATCGTCGCCGTACCGGTATTTTCAAAAATAGCTTGATAAATATTTTCAGAATCCCTCAAAGCCTTTTCAGCCAATTTTCGCTCAGTAATATCACGCGTAATCCCCAAAGCAGCAGTAATAGAACCCTTTGAGTCACGCAAAAAACTTATTTTAACCTCTCCCCAAAAAGTAGAACCATCTTTACGATGGTATTTATATTGTTGCAAAGGAGGATTAAAATCTTTATTTGCACGAGCCAAAGCATAAAACTTTTTTAAATCCAAAACAGCTCTTTTGGCGTTCTCTTTATCAGCAAAAAACGTTTCATGCGGACCTTTAATCACCTCAGAAGAACTAAAGCCCGTTAAACGCTTAATAGCAGAATTGATATAGGTTATTTGAAAAGTATTAACATCAACGATCGAGACAATGTCATTCATAGTCTCTGCCAAAAGCCGATATTTCGCCTCTCCTGAATCAAGAGTTGATTGTATAACAATGTTTCGCTTCAAATGAAGCTTCTTGGAAGAGGCAGGCTTACGCTTAGCTTTTGGTTGCAGTTTGGGCATAAATGGGTATGCTTGGACTTGTCATTGTAGCAGGGAAATCAAGTTGTTGCAAATTTTATTTTATATGACATAATAACACCTGTAATTGCTCCTTAAAAGATATGGCAAATGCCATCCAGCCCCAAACGGGGCCCCCGCAAAATGGGAAGTGCAACGAATTTTGTGGGGAAGAGGAAGAATTTGCAGATATGACAGTTCCGATGTCAACATCGGAACGAAAATAGGAGCAAAATTCTGACGAGGGGATGACTTGGCTTTGACAGAGATGATTCAAGGCGAAAAATGGCAATCTAGGCATCGCGCTGTCTGCCTACTAATTAGTCCAGCGCATAATTAAATGCTAAAACATTTAAATCTCTTGGTGCACGTTTTGCTCAAGCAAAAGCTAATTTAGCTCCTGCTCTAGCTTACGCGTAAACCAAATAGGCTGCCTATCCGCGGCCGCGTCTCATTCAGCGACACCTGCTGACTGATTGAGGCGTAATTTAGCAGGTTAAGTATTTACGACGCCACTGGAGGCGTAAATAACGAAAACAAAACCCAGATAAGCGTTCGTGCTTTTGTTGATTTCTATGCGAACGTCGAAAAATTCAAATCGACTATGATTGTAGAGGTTTTAGTCTTCATCTTTGGACGCCGGTTCAATTCCGGCCATCTCCACCACTAAATCAGCCTTCTCCCAATATATCGGGATACGGCTAATTTAGAATGCCTAATTTTGAATAACCAATTTCCAAACAATGTTTAAACATTAAAAATTCGAATTTCGAAATTCCCTGGAAATTGGTTATTCAAAATTCTAAATTGAAAATTATCTAGATAATTTTCCGACTTGTATCAAAGTTCTCTCGAATCCGACGAAGAATTTCTTGTTTTACATCATCACTCAACTCATTTTTAGTGCTCTCAAAAATATCACGAGTTAAATAGAAAGCCTGAAAAGTATCAGAAGTCACTTGAACACTAGCGGTTCGAGGCTCTTTTGTGATCAATGCCAATTCACCAAAAAAATCTTTCGTTCCCAAATTAGCGATTTGAGCACCATCAATTATCACCTCAACTTCACCATCAGTAATCACATACATACCATCTGCTGGATCACCTACATTGATTATAGTATCGCCTTTTTTAAGGTTCACCTGATCAAAGAGTACAATAATCTTTTCAAGCGTCTCATCGGATAAATTAGAAAAGAAAGGGATTTCGTGAAAATATTGAAAGTTCATAGTAAGTAGCGAGAAATGCGTTCTGTAGTGTAGAGCTCGCCATTTATGGCGACTCGGAACGAAAGGCAAAAATGTGAAAATCTACGAAATGAAATGTAGAAGATTTTTGCATTTTTGAGCATTTCCCTATTGAAACAGCACAGGGATGCTCCTCAGATAACGCAATTCTCAATTAGGTAATAAAATAAACAAAAGTTTTTATTTGTAATCCTCAGAAATACGACGAAGCACTTCCTGACGAACCTCAGGCCCCAAATCATCTTTGATTTGATCAAAAGCCTCTTTAGAAAGATAAAAAACTGAAAGATCTGATAGAGCTTTAATAGTAGCAGAGCGTTTTTCATCTGCAATCAAAGCCATCTCACCAAAAAAATCGTTGGAACCAAGTTTGGCGATCACTTCATCATCTCGAATCACCTCAACTTCACCAAAAATAATGCCATACATACCTGTACCAACATCTCCTTGCTGAAAAATAAAATCACCCGTAGCAAAACTCTT
The DNA here is from genome assembly GCA_030637565.1 of Candidatus Peregrinibacteria bacterium. Classification (GTDB taxonomy): domain Bacteria; phylum Patescibacteriota; class Gracilibacteria; order UM-FILTER-43-11; family UM-FILTER-43-11; genus DAOWGG01. The sequence goes on from DAOWGG010000094.1 coordinate 7,537, forward strand.
CATTTGAAAAGCTCCCATAATAGCCCCTGCCTTTAAATCATCAAGGTGAGAGAAAATAGGAATTTGTTTTATAAATTTGATATCCATTTTTATTTTTTTAAATTACGTAATCAAAATACAACGAAAAACTAAAA
>DAOWGG010000012.1 GCA_030637565.1 Candidatus Peregrinibacteria bacterium
AGATATTGGTGGTGATTATGAATACAGAACAGCGGTTGATTATATAACGGAGGAGGGGATTGTTTCGGGCTATCCAGATGGTACCTATCGACCGAATGTTAAAATTAATCGAGCTGAATTTACGAAAATTGTTGTCGGAGCAGGCCTTTCTTATGATCCCAGTCAGGATCCCTCTGGTTATGATATTTATCAGCCGATTGGCTTGAGTTTTTCCGACATTGAAGCAGGTGCTTGGTATATTCCTTATTTACGAAAAGCAGTTGAAAATGGGATTATCGATGGTTATCCAGACGGCACTTTTAAGCCATCGGCCAATATTAATTTAGTGGAGGCTTCTAAAATTTTAGTCAAAACTCTCAATGTTCAAGTTAGTGATCCAAAGGGACAGGACTGGTACAGTAAATACATTGAGGCCTTGGATCAATTTAACTATATCCCTTCTTCATTTGATCATTTGGCTCAAGAGGTAACTCGAGGGAATATGGCGGAGTTAGTGTGGCGGATTTTAGCTAAAAAATCAGATCAGTTGTCAGTGACTGTTTCTGAATTGCAAAATCCTTGTTACCCACTTGGAGATGAGGTGCCAGACAATGTTGATATGGATCGTGTTCGTGCCACTTGGTTAAAATGGTACAACGAAGCTCGCAGCGCTGAAGGTCGTGAGCCTCTTGCTTACAATTATCAGCTTTCAAGAACCGCGAATGTCTGGTCTCAGGAGGCGGTTCGTCGCTCCGAGATCACTCATCAGCGTAACCCTGGAGATAGTTATTATGATTATTGGAAGATTACCGAATGGTTTAAAAATTTAGGGCTTGAATTTAAGAATGTGAATCGGGTGACTCATACCGAAAACATCGCTTGGGAATATTATAATTGTTCTGAGTCTCAAGCTGATTGTACGGATTATCTGATTCCTCAGGCTCGTAAAGCATTTGATTTTTATATGGGTGAAAAAGGCAAGGATTACACCGCTCATTACGACAGTATTATGCAGCCTTATTTCAAAGAGGTTGGCTTGGGAATTGCAATTGATCGCTCCGCCAATCGTTATTATTTAACGGTGCATTATGGAACTGAGATCACTTCAAATCCGTGGCCGATTTGCAGTGAATAAAATAGTTTTTATTCTCCTGCTTGGTATTGGGCAATTGTCTTGTCAGTCGCGTTCGCCCTTCTTAGTGCCGCTTTAACATTTCTTCTTTTTCCACGAAGTCGATCGAGCTTTTTTCCGATTTCTTCCTGGGCTTCAGGCTGTCCTTCATGTCGATGAATGAGCATTGTTCGTGCAAGAGATTGCTCGGGGGTTTCTTGATTTCGTTTAGGCATTTTAAATTGATTATTAAAAATAAATTTAAGCTTCTTTGAGCTTTTTTCCTTTTTCTAGATCAATTATTGGTTGGCTCTATGATTGATAAGGCTTTTATGATCATTGCTCCCCCTGAATCACATTTTTTTTCTGCCCTAAATACATAAGGATAATCCTCAATTCCTTGTGAATAATTTGGATTGACTCCTGTTGTGTGAAACAGTTTAAAAAATTTCCCCCTAAATTCCGTAAAGAGTGATGATCGATTTCTGGTGAGGTCTGCAATTTCATTACTATCTTTGGATTTATCCAACAATTTGGCGTGAATTTCTATAATGTCTCTAGTAACCTCTTCCATAAAATTTAAAAAATGAATTTGGGCTTTTATTTTAAACCATATTTTTTTCTTGTCAATAAAACAACTTTGTTTTGGCTTTAAATGGTGCTATTATCTGCTTGTAAAAAATGAAACATAAAAAAGGACTTCTCATCGGATTTCTTTTCGGATTCCTCGGCACATTCTTTAGTACCCTTGGCTTATCGGTTAAGGCTGTGGCTTTTTTTGCAGCATTTTTTCTTTATCCAGTTCGATTGATTGCTGACCAGCTTTTTCATTTTTTCCCTTCATTTTCTCAGATTGGAGGGTTGTGGCTGATTCTTATTTTTGCGATTTTGAATGGTTTTATTTATGCATTGATCGGTGGGCTCATCCATCGATTTTTAATATCGGGTTCATCAAAAGGTGAATCTTTTAACACTTAACCAAAAACACTTATGGCAACTTCAATTTTTATTGCAAAACTATTTGCAGTCGTTTACTTATTCATTGGTCTTGGAATGCTGATGAGCTCCAAACATTACAAGAATATGCTCCTTGAAATGATGAAAGATAGCAGTATGTTTTATTTTGGTGGAATTCTTGCTACCATTGCTGGGTTTTTAATTGTCAATGCTCATAATGTGTGGACTGGATGGCCCATTCTTATTAGTGTGATTGGCTGGCTAGCACTTTTAAAAGGATTTATGCTTTTGGTTTTTCCAGAGCATTTTAAATTTTGGGGTAAGCTATTTAAAAAATGGAATATGTCCACTTTGGGAGTATTTGTAATCGCAATGGGATTTCTTTTTGGATACTTTGGATTCTTGGCTTAGTTTTACATTTAAAAAATCCCCTCGGAAACTTTGTGTAAAGGAGGGGACCCCCATGGGGTATATTGTGTCAAATCATTTTTTGATTGAATTTTAAAATTATTCCCCATTGTGCTATTCTTTCCTTACTCTTAAAAAACAAATTTATGTCTAATAAAACCTTTGCTAAAGTGATCGCCCTTCCTCGGGCTAAAGTTGCTCTTTTCGTTTTTTTCTTAGTGCTTGTTTCGGTTGTGCCTGCCTTTATTCATGTTCAATGGATCACAGGACCAATGGTGAATGCTGTTCTTTTGTTGGCGGTTGTTTTGATTGGGCCGATGGAAGCAGTATTACTTGGATTGATGCCTAGTACCGTGGCTTTGAGTGCTGGGTTACTTCCACTTCCGCTTGCTCCTATGGTGCCGTTTATTATGTTGGGAAATGCCTTGTTGGTGGCTGTGTTTTATCACTTGTATAAAAAGAATTTTTTTACAGCCCTTGGGATTGCGGCATTTTTAAAATTCGCCTTTTTACACCAATCGGTTGTATGGTTGATGAGCCGACTTTTAGATGAGCCCATTGTTTCCAAGTTAGCAGTGATGATGAGCTGGCCTCAATTTTTTACAGCTCTTGTTGGCGGAGGAGTGGCTTATGGAGTTTTGAAGGGGCTGAAGAAGGTTTAACAACTATTTTTCGATCTTTTAGGTAATAGAATTAAATTTATTGTGTATTAAGTATTGATCAGCTAGAAATATACGTCATTACTTTATTTATTTAATTTTAATATCATGTTTAACATTACTCATAAATTTAGTCGATTTTTGATCATTGGAGCTATTGTTTTTCTTTTACCCTTTTTCGCTTTTAGCACTTTTGCTCAAGAGGGTGCGTCGGAAAATACAGGCGCTGTTGTTGCCGAAGAGGTTGATGAAAATGAAAATGGGAGCGAAAGAAAGGGGTCTCTTGAAGGTCGAGGAAGGCTAGAGATGAAGGAGGAACGTGGTCAAGGATTAGATCGTCGAAGTGCTGTTGCTAACGCTGTTCATGAGCTTTTGGAGGTAGCCGATCGTAGTGGTGGTATTGGAAAGCAAATTAGAGAACTTGCCATGGAACATAATGAAGGAGAAGAGAAAGCTAATAGGGCTTTAGATAAAGCCGAAGAAAGAGGTAAGGTAGCGAAATTTTTTATTGGACCTAATTACAAACAGCTTAAAAAGGTAGAAGAAAATCTTAAAGAACATAACAAGCGTTTTGCTGAGCTTGAACAGCTCCAGTCTAAACTTGAAAGTAAAGCAGATGCTCAGCTTTTAGCTGAACAGCTCAAGACAATGGAGCAATCTCGTGATGAGCTTAGAGGAGAAATGGAAGCAACTCAAAAAGGCTTTAGTCTTTTTGGATGGCTGAATCGTTATCTTTCCAAATAACCCTTTCCTATATTTGCCTTCTGTTAATATCAAAAAAGACCGCAGTAATTGCGGTCTTTTTGCTGATTTAGTGTTTCACCTTAAACCTTCCCCCGAGGATAAGCTAACGAGTTATTTGTATTTGATCTTGAGCGTAAGAATTGTGCTGGTAAACATTAGAGTTATTCCATTTGCAATAATGAGTGGTAAATCCTGAATAAGAATTCCGTAAGTGAGCCATAGTATCACTCCTATTACTAGAACTAAATACATGTTGAGTGATAGATCTTTAGTGTGTTTAGTTTTGATGATTTTAATCGCTTGAGGAAGGAAGGCCATGGTCGTGCAGATTGCAGCCAATAGTCCAATTGTGGTAATCCAATTCATAGTTGGTTTATTAATATTTCACTTTAAATCTTTTTAACCTTAATGCATTCAATACAACGCTCACGGAGCTAAATGCCATGGCGCCAGCGGAAACAGCTGGAGAAAGAAAGCCAAGGGCTGCTAGTGGAATTCCAATGGAATTATAAAAGAAGGCCCAGAATAGGTTTTGTTTAATATTGCGAAGCGTTGCTCGGGAAAGCTCAATAGCTTCGGTTGCTTTTTGTAGATCTCCTTTTACAAGCACTAGGTCTCCTGTTTCAATCGCTACGTCTGTTCCCGTTCCCATCGCAATTCCCACATCGGCTTTGGCCAGAGCGGGGGAGTCGTTGATTCCATCGCCAGCCATGGCCACAAAGTGACCGTCTTTTTGGAGTTGTGCGATGATGGCTGATTTCTTGTCGGGGGTCACTCCGCTGTGAACCTCGTCGATTCCTACTTCTTTGGCAATGGCGTTAGCCACTTTTTCATTATCTCCCGTTATCATCACGGTTTTGATGTGACGTTTTTTTAGAAGCTCAATGGCGTATTTACTGGATTCCTTAATGCCATCCTGAACACCAAATAGAGCGAGAATTTGTTCGTTGTTTGCGAGGCAGAGGACGGTATACCCCTTTTCTTGCATTTTCTCAATTTCTTTGTGATTTTCTTTGGTTATTACATCTAGATCCTTCATGTATCGACTGCTGCCAAAGTGATATTCCTTTTTATCTATTTTACCTTTTACACCTAATCCAATCACTGCCTTAAAGTCATTTACCCTTTGCAAGCCTTTGATAAGATCCTCTTTCTTCACGTAGTCGATCACACTTTTAGCAAGAGGGTGTTCGGATTGTTCTTCTAGGGCGAGGGCGAGATTGTGAGCTTGGGCTTTATCACCGTTTAACAGTTTGAACTCCTGCACTTCTGGATGACCTTTTGTGATAGTCCCTGTTTTATCGAAGGCGATGGCGGTGATTTTGTGAGCCTTTTCAAGGCTTTCTGTTTTTTTAATCAAAATACCCAACTGTGCGCCTTTTCCAGACCCTACAACAATCGAAATAGGAGTCGCTAAGCCAAGAGCACATGGACAGGCAATGATGAGTACAGCAACGGTTGGAATAAGCGCACTGGTAATAGAACCGTTTCCTAAGAACATCCATCCTAAAAAGGTGATTGTTGCAATGGTCAGTACCCCCCATACAAAATAGCCAGCGACTACATCGACTAATTTCTGAATTGGGGCTTTGTGCATCTGAGCGTCCTGCACCATCTTAATAATCTGAGAGAGCATGGTTTCACTACCCACTTTGGTGGCTTTCATGGTAAAAGCAGTATTTCCATTAATAGTTGCACCGATTACCTTGTCTCCTTCCCCTTTATCTATCGGAATGGATTCGCCTGTCACCATGGATTCGTCGAACGCTCCATATCCTTCGGTGATCATTCCGTCGGTTGGAATTTTTTCACCTGGTTTCACGCGAAGTAAATCGTTTAATTGAACTTGGTCGGCTGGAATATCTTCGGTTGAACCATCTTTTTTCAGTCGATGGGCGACTTTGGCGGAAAGTTCCAATAGTTTTCTGATGGCAGTACTCGCTCTTCCTTTTGCTTTCGCTTCTAAATAACGTCCAAGCAATATAAAGGTGGCGATCACGGCGACGTCCATGAAGTATTCTTCGTGTATATCCGTGAATAAGAATAAATAGGTGGAATATAGAAAAGCAGCACCCATGCCTAAAGCTACTAAGGTATCCATAGCAGGTCGGCCTTTGAATAAATCAGGGATTCCTTTTGTGAAGAAATCTCGCCCACTGTAAAGAATAATAACCAGTGAAAGTAGCATCATTACTTCCATGCCTTTATCGATTTTCCAAATAAACCCAAGGCTTAAAATAATCACTGTTAAAACAGCGGCAACCACTAATTTTTGCATGCGTTCTTTTATATGGGCGTTGTCTTCTTGTTGAGCGTGTCCGGCGTGGTCGTCTGCATCATGACCTTCATGTTTGTCGCCTACGACGCTGGCTTTGTAACCCGCTTTTTTCACCGCATCGATAATATCTTTTTCGGTGAGCTTTTTGGGGTCAAAGGTAACACTCCCTTTCTTTAAAGGCAGATTTACCACGGCTTCCTCCACACCATCCAATTCTTTTAAATCGGTTTCTACGTGAAGCACACAAGAGGCACAGGTCATGCCGTTGATCTTAATATTGATGGTTTTCATCTTTTAATTATGAGTTATGAATTATGAGTTGTGAATTAGCGGATTCCCATTCGTTGTTCCATGAATTCTTCTATTTCTTCGTGACATTCTTCGTCCTGCATACATTCCCACATCCCAGGGGTTCCGTAGTTGTATCCCCTTGAATACATATGACTTCGAAAGCCGAGCCCACCACTAGCCATGCCGAGCAGCCATAGTAATGTTGCTGCAATCAGCAAACCAGCTCCCCAGCTAAGAAGCTGGTCCTTTTTAAGGGTTTTAATAGCCCAGACAAGTACAAGGATTAAGCCGATCAAGAAGGCTAAACAAACGAGTCCGTGAAGTCCGTACCAGAGACCGCCAAAACCACTTCCAGTTGAAAAATTTCCGTACATCATAGTGTTAAAATTAAGGATTAAATTTGATTGATTACCTTTACTAGCTTTTGTTCAATCTCTTCGGCTATTGGATTGAGTTCTGAATTACCTACTATATTCATTGTTTGAGTGGGGCGAATAGCAGAAGTGAAGATTTCGCCATCTTTTTTATAGATGATTATTTTGCAGGGAAGAAAGAGTCCAATTTCTGATTCTACTTGAAGTGCTTTATAAGCATATGATGGGCTACAGGTTCCTAGAACCACGTAATCCTCAATATCTTTATCTAAGGTTTCTTTCATCTTACTCTTTATGTCGATTTTGGTGAGCACACCAAATCCCTCTTTCTTTAATGATTCTGTTGTTTTTTGAACCGCTGTGTCAAAGTCATAATCGACTTTTTTACTGTATCCATAATTGGTTTGAATCATGACTTATTTAGTTAAAGTGAATTAAAGGCGTTAATTCCACCCTCCAAATCATGTACGTTTGTATATCCAAGATTTACTAAGTCCTGTGCTGCGGAGCGACTCATGCTTCCGCTACGACAATAGATGATAATTTTAGAGTCTTTATTGGTGGGTAATTTATCGATGTTTTCGCTTATGTTGCGATAATCAATAAATTCGTCAGTTCCAGGGATATGAGTCTGCTCAGGAATGTGAACATCTAGAAGAAAAAAGTCTTTACTCTTTAAATCTTCTTTTAAGTCCTCTGGTTCTATCAGATAAATCTTTTTCCCATTGTATTCAATTATTTCATCTTCATGATCATCATCGTCATCATGCTCTTCTTTGAGTTTGTATGCTTCTGGACCTAAATCCAAATCGATTTCTGCCCAAATTTTAACTTCAGGAATGACTTCCAGCTTTGGTTCTGTGAGAATAGAAACCGATTTAAAGAATTTTCCTTCTGGCTCTTCATGAAGATTTGGGTTAAATATAACGGTTAGAATTCCCTGATCACCTTTACTGAGTTTGTTTCGTGATATTTCTCCAGATGTACAAGCACAGCTTGCAGGGGTTCCTGTGATTTCAAGAGGTGTTTCTCCGTTGTAGGTGAAGCTGAAATCACGTTTTACAAGTCCTCCACTTTGTTTGATGATGCCGAAGTCAAACTCCTTATCTTCAAAGGTAAAATCTCCCATTGTGAATTGGCTCTCTTTCTTAGGTTCTTCTTCCTTCATCTTTTTATTGTATTCCGATTTTGAGATGACATTCCCTATTGCCTTTAGTTCAAAAACAGGGTCATTTTTAGAGCTTGTGATGATGTTGATGGATCGACTTATAGGACCCGTTGCCTGAGCGCCGTGATAAAGAGGATCAAAGGTGACTTCAACGTCAAATGTCTCATTTGGCTTAATTTCAGCGGCCCAGTATGACGCATTATTACTCATTCCGTAAGAGGGTGAGATGCTTTCATCTGGTAGTCGGAATCGAGCTTTCGTGCAGACGCAAGAGGTAAAAATACTTTTCAGGTATAGTGGCTCGTCGGATGTATTTTTTAGTGTAAAAGTGTGTTTTACATCACCCCCCTTAATATTAATGTCTCCCCAGTCGTAGGAAGCGTCGCCTAGAACTTCAATACTCCCAGAGTTTGTATTGTCTTTGTATTCCGATTTCACTCGGTCACTTTTTGGAGTACACCCTGTTAGTATTACAGCTGATACTAAAATCCCTATGATGATGAGTCTTTGAATTGTTTTCATATTATTATTTATTAAGTTCTCCTTCGATTATTTGTTCAAAATTACTGAAGGGCTGAGCACCAGAAACAAATTGATCGTTTATTAGGAAAGCTGGGGTTCCTCGTACTCCTGCTTTTCCACCGTCAGCGATGTCTTTTTGTACTTCATCTTTGTATTTTTCGCTGTCTAAGCATTCGGTGAACTTAGTTCTATTTACTCCTACTTCTTCAGCCAAGTCGTACAACTTTTCTTTTTGCATTCCACGTCCGTTGGAAGTGGTGTTTTCAAAAATTAGATCGTGGTAGGCAAAATAAGTGTCATCCCCACCTTGTTCACGTGCGCATTCGGCAGCTATGGCTTGCTGAGTGGCCAGTGGATCGTGAAATCCAAGAGGGAAGTCACGGAAAACTATTTTAACCTTACCTGTATCAACGTATTTTTCTTTAATGAGTGGATAAGTTTGAGTGAAATAACGTTTGCAGAATGGGCATTCGTAATCTGACCATTCAACTAAGGTTACGGGAGCATCTTTATCTCCCAGCACAGCGTCGTCGTCGGTGAAGTCACCCGTTACAACTTGGGGCTTATTGGCCTCAGCTTGAGCTTTGTTTGCCTCAACTTGTTGCTTTTGAATGTATTCTTCAATCCCTTCTTCAATCGCTGCTCCTAAGTCTCCACTTGGAGCGGATCCACCTTTTAGATAGGCAAAACCATTGAATACCAGGCCGATTGTTACGATGACTGATGCTAATAATATTGTTTTTTTGAGTTCGTTTTTATGCATGGTGTTTAGGAATTAAGAAATGGGAAATATTTTAATTAAAAGAATTTTTGAATGTCTTTTAGCTTTGAGTTTGAAATTTTTATCATTCCATCCTCTACTTTTAAATCAGGACTAATCGGAGCAGGGTTACAACCTCCTTTTTCGGTGGCTACTTTGTCTAAGTGATAGCGGTTTCCACAGGTGTTACACACTATTTCATCACCCTCTTGTCGGAATCCTTGGAGTGCTGCACCACATACTTGGCAGCCATTTGCTGCAGCGCGTAATTTGCCATCAGGGCTTTTAACAACAAAGAAATAGGCTGATTTGCCGTCTGACATTGTTGTGTTATAAAAGTGAACCTTCCCGTCGCTCACGGTGGCGGCTTCAATGCTTATTCCATCATTTTCTAGTGGAATAAACATTCCTTTTTCACCTTTAAAGCTGGCAGATGTAGAGGCTTGAGCGTCATCTGTTTGATTACTTAGATCTACATTGGCACAGCCAGTGAGAATGCTAAGTGAGATTATGGTGATAATGAGATACTTTTTCATTTTTTGTAAGGACTAAGGATTAAGGGCTAAGTTTAATCAATAACAATAAATTTTCCACCAATCATTCCCATCCAACAGGAAAAGGGGAGCGTTCCGGATTTTTCGGGGGTGAATTCAACGACATTCATTCCTTTTTTTATGTCTTTGCTGATACCCATTTTTGGAATAACGATTCTATTTGAGCACCCTGATACATTGACTCCGTTGATTTCCCAGCGAACAGGAATTCCTTTCTTAATTTTGAATTCATTGGGCTGGAAAGACCAATCCACATCCATTTTGACCACCTGTATATCTCCTGAGACGGCAGTGGCTTCTATGTTCTTGCCACTTGACCAGAAATTTAAATTCCCTCCTGCCAATACAAATCCCGAATTGAGTGAGTAAACGGCAAAGAAAACAATAATCACTCCAATGGCTTTGTTTAAGAATCCGAATTTATTTTGTCGGGCATAACTGGATCCCATTCCGATTGAAATCAGGGCGGGGAGCGTTCCAAGTGCAAAGGCTCCCATGATCAAAGCGCCTGTTGCAAAGCTTCCTGATGCGACAGCAGCTAATTGCATGCTTTGGGTGAATCCACAGGGTAGAAAAAAGGTAAGGGCACCAATTAAAATAGGGGTGAGGTGATGATTGCTTTCTTCTAGGTTATGAATTTTTTTTGAGAGAAATTTAGGCAGATGAAATCCGAGTTTTGTGATATTGGGAACAATATTTAAAATCTGCAAACCTATATATAGCATTACAATGGCTACAATTGCCGTTAGCCAACCAGTGAAAGATAATGAATAGGTGATTTTACTTCCCACTAAACCAAGGAGACCTCCAAGTAATACAAAAGCCCCGATACGCCCTGCATGAAAATAAAGATGAGGGGTAGCTCGTGAAAGAATGGGGTGTTTGGCGTCTGGGTGAACGGGGTACATTTCACCAAAGCTCATTACGAGTCCTCCTACTAATATAAGGCAGGTGGATAATGAAGCGACGACTCCCATCCCAATAGCAATGAGTGGATTAACCTGTCCGCTTAAATCGGGCAGATATTTAGAAAATTCCAACTCTTTCAGTACAAATGCAACAGTAGCAACCATAATTAAAACAAATCCAATGTCCAGATAGTCATTGAATGTATTCTTATGAGCCTTGCTTGTCTTTTTTTCGTTCTCAGATACTA
>DAOWGG010000121.1 GCA_030637565.1 Candidatus Peregrinibacteria bacterium
GCCCGCGCCATCGATAACCCCCTCTACCATTTAACGGTTGTTTCCGACGATCACGACATGAAAATAACTCATGTGATACGCGGAGAAGATCACATTTCAAATACCCCAAAACAGATTTTGTTGTTCCAGGCGCTCGGATGGGAACCCCCACAGTTCGCCCACCTTCCTTTGATTCTAAATGAAGACAAAAGTAAGATGAGCAAAAGAAAAAACAAGGTATCGTTGGACGACTATCTTAAAGACGGATATTTGCCAGAAGCATTACTCAACTTCCTCGCTCTACTTGGCTGGAACACACCCGACGAACAGGAAATCTTCAGTATGGACGAATTGATTGAGAAATTCACCCTCGATAAAGTTCACAAAGGCGGTGCAGTCTTCGACATCAAAAAATTAGATTGGATCAATGGCGAATACATCAAAAAAGCGATTAAAGACGACATTGATAGCTTTATGGAAATGGTTAAAGTATTTATAAAGGATAAACTTCCATCCGACCAAATCGATTTAGTTCAAAAAATCCTCCAAGATCCTGATTTTGAAGGCAGGTTTAATAAGTTAAGTGAGATTCCGGAAGCGCTATCTATCTTTTTCAAAGATGTCTCCGATTATCCACTGGATTTGATCATGAAAGAAAAATTCCAAATCACCGCCGACATGCTCAAAAAAGTTCTTGAAAAAGCTAAAGAAACAATCGGTAACATGGATTGGGAACAAGGAGATGGTAGTAAAAGCCAAGAGCTGTCCGACGCGATGATTGGAATGGTGAATACGTTGGGATTAAAAAATGGACAAGTGCTCTGGCCCCTCCGAGTTGCACTATCTGGATTAGAGCGCTCACCTAACTTCGCGACATTGATGGTTTACCTAGGAAAAGAAGAGACTTTAAAACGTCTTGATTTTGCTTTACAAAAGCTATAAAAACTTGTACAGTTATAGCAACCTTAATTGAACCCATGGAACTACAGGTTAAAAAAGACATTTCACTGAAGGCACTTTCCACTTACCGCACTGGCGGGAGTGCTAAGTTTTATGCGGAAGCCAAAACCTGGCAGGAAATGCATCACTTACGCGAGTTCGCTAAAACTCAGCAAATCCCTTATGTGATTTTAGGAGATGGAAGCAATATTCTTTTCAGTGACGAAGGTTTTCCGGGTTTGATTATTCGAAACAAAATGACCAAAATGCACATTCAGGGAAACTTGATCACCTGTGAAAGCGGAGTGAATATGGCAAAGATGGTTATTATTGCCTCCCAGCATAATTTAGGTGGCATTTCTGGTCTCGCTACGGTTCCAGGAACAGTTGGAGGAGCTGTATATGGAAACGCAGGTATTCCCGATGTCTACATTGGAGATGTCATCACTCACGCCGTTGTTTTACCCGAAGGAAAAAGTAAGCCAATGATCGTTAGCCCCGAGTACTTTCAGTTTGGATACCGAGACAGCAAGATAAAGAAAAATAGAGACATTATTCTATCAGCTACCTTTAAGCTAAAGCTTACACCTGCATTAAAAGTTCGATCTGAAATCAATGAATATTCAAAGGAAAGAACCCTAAAACAACCAGCCGGAAAAACCTGTGGAAGCTTCTTTAAAAACCCAGGACAATTTCCATCAGCCGGTTGGCTCATTGAGCAATCAGGATGCAAAGGATTAAAAGTAGGTGACGCTATTATCTCCGAAAAACATGCCAATTGGATCATTAACAAAGGAAACGCCACCAGTACTGATATTATTAATTTAGCGATCAAGGTTCATGGCATTGTAAAAAAGAAATTCAATGTTAGCCTCGAACCAGAAGTCCAAATTCTCCCAAACTCTCCGTTTAAATAATCACTGTAAATCCAAAATAAAAATGAAAAGAGAAAACGATTCACACAAAGGCCAGAATGGCAAAGTTCTTGTAGTAGGAGGAAGTGCCATGTTTCATGGAGCACCTATTTTATGCGCACTCGGAGCTGAAAATTCTGGAGTGGATTTAATATTCCCTTTCATTCCCCCTTGTCACAATGAAGCGGCAAAAGCTCGCTCGCTCAATTTTATTATTCAGAATTTTGAAGACAATCACTTAACATCAAAAGATGTGAAGCATATTTTAAAAGCGAGTGAAAAAGCAGATGTGGTAGTAATAGGACCAGGATTAGGAAATAATAAAGACACAAAAAAAGCAGTCAAAACACTTTTAAGTAAATTGGATAAACCAACCGTTATTGATGCCAGTGCTTTGATTTACACCAACAGCTTGCCAGAGGTAAGTGTACTGACGCCACACCGAGGAGAATTCAAAGCATTGATGGGAGATGATCCAACGCCAGAAAACGTTCAAAAATGGGCTAAAGATCTAAAAACAACCATCATCTGTAAAGGTCCTGAAGATATCATCGCTGATGAAGACGAGTTGATTATCAACAAATCTGGAAACCCTTTAATGACCGTAGGAGGAAGCGGCGATGTACTCAGTGGACTCATTGGAGGCTTAATGGCACAAGGTCATGAGCCAATTGCAGCTTGCCAGTTAGCCAGTGATACGCTCGGAAGTGCAGCCGATTACTTAGCCCAGATGCAGAGTGGCCTGAAAGCGATTGAACTAACTGAGCAAATTCCACGAATGCTTCATAAAAGTGAATAATGATTCTTGAATTCGATCTCTTTAAGCCCTACAAAGACACTCTAGTTCACGGAATGGCGACAAAAATGTCCGATCATCCAGAAGGGCTTATTTTTGGCAATCAAGTTCATGGTGACAAAATAATAGTGATTGATAAAAAGCCAGAGGGCACTCCAGATGGAGATGCTTTTATCACCAATCAAAAAAATTTATCGATCGCCGTTCGAGTAGCCGATTGCCAAGGACTGCTGGTGTTTGACCCCGTTCAAAAAGCAATTGCCGCTATTCACTCCGGTTGGCGCGGATCAACGGTCAACATTATTGGTAAAACCATTCAAAGATTAAAAGAGGAATATGGCTCAAATCCAAAAGATCTTATTGTGGGGATAAGCCCGTCACTTGGGCCTTGTTGCACCGAGTTCAGCGACCCAAAAAAAGAACTACCTGAATTCATACACCCTTATATAGAGGGTCATCATGTCGATTTTTGGTCACTCAGCATCGATCAGCTAAAAAATGAAGGAGTGATGGAAAACCAAATTGAAAAAGCAAAGCAGTGCACCAAATGCGATCCCGCTGGATTTTATTCCTATCGCAGAGGAGACGCCGATCGCATGGCCGTCTTCATCTCAATGAAATAATATGATACCTTAATTAAGCTTAGTTCTTAGTCCCTATTCCTTAGTCCTGTGGATTTCATTCTCACCTTCATCATCACAATTGTAAAAATACTTAAATATGCCATTTTGGTACGTATTTTAATGTCATGGATTCGCCCAATGGGACAAAGAGGAGGGAGTAAATTTGATCAAATTCTATACGAAATCACCGAACCTATTTTAAAGTTCTTCCGAAACCTTGTCCCACGAATAGGAATGATCGATCTTTCTCCCATTTTAGCTTTCTTTGCTCTCGATTTCGCTCAGCTTGGCCTCATAAGCCTAATCAGCAGCTTTTAAAGACTCATTTAAAGTTCGCACTTTTTTGTAGTTATGCGCATCGATATTGACCTATTTAAAAGAAAAGATTGACTTTTAAATGTTTTTTCAATAGTATTGGTAAGCTTTCTGAAAGGAAGGCCTTTTAAGCCCCTCTTTTACACCTTAACCCCTACTTCCATCAGTAAAAAACTTCGACATAATAAAAACATTCGAGTGCCAGAAGTGTTACTCATTGACGGAGAAAAGCAATTAGGAGTTATGCCCACTGAAGAGGCATTAAAAATTGCTGAGGAGAAAGAGTTAGATTTAGTAGAAGTAGCCCCATTGGCCAAACCACCCGTTTGCAAAATAATGGACTACGGAAACTACCTCTACGGTTTAAAAAAGAAGAAGAAAGGGCAAACTAAGGTAAAGAAAACTGAAACGAAAACCATTCGTCTAAGTATTCGAACCGACACACACGACTTGGAAGTGAAGGCAAGGAAAGCCAGAAAATTCCTAGAAGAACGCAATCTGGTTAAAGTCGCTTTAATCTTCCGCGGGCGAGAAATGTCTCATATGGATCTTGGGGTCGAAAAAATGCACGTCTTTCAAGAGTTACTCGAAGATATTTGCATCATCGAACAAGAGCCAAAGAAACAGGGATACCAGATGATCATGATACTCAATCCAAAATAACCAACTTTTAACTTTAAACTATTAACTCTTAACTAAAAAGATATGCCTGGAAAAGCAACTCCTGGGAAACAGAAAACTAGCAGTTCAGCTAAAAAACGTTTCAAAATAACAGGTAAAGGTAAATTTGCTCAGCAAAAAGCTGCTAACAACCATCTGCTACAGCAGAAGTCTAAAAAGCAGAAACGTTTAGCAAAGAAAACCATTATAACCAGTAAAGCTCACACTAAACAGCTTAAGAGAATGCTACCTGGTTCCTAAACTGTTAACTGCAAACTATTAACTATTAACTAAAGTAAAATGCCTAGAGTAAAACGCGGCGTAACCGCTCACAAACGCCATAAGAAAATCATAAAGCAAGCCAAAGGCTTTCGTGGTAAACGAAAGAATGTATTTAAGCTCGCTAAAAACGCAGTAATGAAAGCGGGAACCAACGCTTACCGTGATCGACGTCTGAAAAAACGAACTTTCCACCAATTATGGATCCTTCGTATCAACGCCGCTTGTCGTGAACACGATCTAAAATACAGCCGATTCATTTACGGTTTGGAACTTGCTGGAATCGAAATCAATCGAAAGATGCTTTCTGAGCTAGCGATTCACGAACCAGAAATCTTCAAACAGATTGTAGACCAGGCCAAAGCCGCTTTACCTCCTGCAGGAGAAGCTCCAAAGCTAGAAAAATTGGGA
>DAOWGG010000028.1 GCA_030637565.1 Candidatus Peregrinibacteria bacterium
ACCTGGCAGTGAAGGTAGTTGTGATTTTCCTCCCTGATTTTTTCCGATATCAGACGGTATATCTTGGTCGTGGAGCGGCGCCTCAGTTCAAGCCACTGCCCCCGGTCCGGCTGGGTGTTTTTGTTCTTTTTCAGATCGACGGCCTTTGGATTAAAAAAATAGTGTCAGCTGCCATTGTGGCATTTGCTTTTTTGACTCTATTTAAAAATCCTGAAAAGCAAACGTTCAAAAGTATTGGAAAAGAAAAAAGAATTATTGGTTTTTTGGTAGCGATCGCCTTTGGAATTTATTCCATCGTCATCACTGCTTCCATCGGAACCATGCTCACTTTTTTGCTGATGTATATGTTTGGATTGTCATTTAAATCGGCCGTTCAAAATCGACAAGTGATGGCGGTGATTGGAATTGTTCCAGCGGTGATCTTACTATGGATCAATGGCTATGTAGACCCTCTGCTAGCTATCCCATTATTGGCTGGTCGAATTGTGGGTGGGTATATTGGAGCCACGATTGTGATGAAATCCAAGAGTCATTTTTTGCGTATTATCTTCAGTATCGTTATTATTGCTTTAGCACTTAAAACATTCTTCTTTTAGGCTATGTGGCTTCGACGTAAAGTCCTTCAAGGCAAAAAACTCGGGAGAAAAATTGGTTTCCCAACCCTTAATTTTCATGTGGGGAATTTTGGAAAAACTTATTCAGAGGGTGTTTATGCTTGTCAGGTTCAAGTTAGGAAAACAACTTACAAAGGAGCCCTGTATTACGGTTCACGATTGAGCAGTCGAGGAAAAGTTTTAGAAGTACATGTACTTGGTTTTAATAAGAATATTTACAATCAGTTCATTCAACTAAAGGTCAGCAAAAAAATACGGGGACCTCTTTTGTTTAACAATATTGAGGCACTAAAAAAGCAGATCCAAGAAGACCTGCTTAGAATAGTGGGTGTAAAAAAATGATAATAATCTTAGTTTTCCAGTGCCGTTGTATCAATACGATCTTTAATGGTGCACCAGTTATTCTCAACAACATCCCATATTCCAGGGTGCTGTATTTTAAGATTGGCTAATTTTTTTGCAAGATCAGATCGGCTTACTCGCATTTCGTCGGTCAGACAAAACAGATTAGGAGCCTGAAGTTCAATAGATTCTATTTGCATAGAAAGAGAGATAATTTCACTTGCAATTCTTTTGGAATTTGACTGAGGCATGATAGAGGGTTTAATTAAATTTAGGTTATAATATATAATATAATTAATTATTTGTCAATACTAAACTGAATTTAAATTATTGAAGAACACTATATAATACATTCAAATCTATATTGCATTACATGAAATTAATCAACTACCTCCGCAAAATCATTAGCCCCGACAACCCGATCCGTCTTTTTTGGCATCGGCTAAAGGGTATGGCTGCCGCTATAAAATATGGCTTCCCTGCCAAAAAAATGGTGTGCATCGGAGTCACAGGTACGAATGGAAAAACCACGACTACTCATATGATCGAGCATGTCCTCCGATCATCCGGTAAAAAAGTAGCGATGCTTTCTACATCTGATTTTGCGATCAAAGGAAAGTTCAGCAAAAACAAATCCAAAAAAACCACAATGTCTCCGTTTCACACTCAAAAATTTCTCAAACGCTGTGTTCGTCAGCATGTCGATTATGTTGTCATAGAAACCTCATCTCACGCACTTCATCAGTCCCGTTTGTGGGGAATTCCGTTTAGCGTTTCTGTTATCACCAATATTACTCACGAACACCTCGATTACCACCGAACGATGGAGAAATACAAAGAGGCTAAAAAAATCCTATTCAAAAACGTCAGCAAAACCTGTCATCGGCATTTGCCAAAAGCGGTTGAGCACATTCCACACAAGCAGGCGATGATTCTGAATACCACGGATGAATTTTTTGAAGATTTCAATGAAATCACTTGTCCAACCAAAATTACTTATGGCTTCGATCAGGGTGATTTGCGAGCACATCATATCAACTATCACAAATCAGGTTCCGTGTTTGCCATGCATTATATGGAAGATGAAATTGGAATTGAATTGAAAATCCCAGGTGCTTTTAATGTAGAAAATGCTTTGGCATCAACAGGGGTTGCCCTCGCTTGCAAAGTGTCACTCGACGACATCAAACGAGGTCTGGAAACCTTTGAAGGAGTTGGCGGTCGAATGGAAGTGATTAAAAGCCCTAAAGGATTTGAAGCATTGGTCGACTTCGCTTTAACGCCCGATGCTTTGGAAAGGCTCTATAAAACCCTTCGCGATTCCAAGCCAAACCGAATTATCGGCATCATCGGCAGTTGTGGGGATAGAGACAAAGAAAAACGCCCCGAAATGGGCCGAATCGTAGCTCAGCATACCGATATCACCATCGTCACCGACGAAGAGCCTTACAGCGAAGATCCTATGGTAATAATGGAAGCGATTCTTGAAGGGGCGAAAGAGATCAAAAAATTAGAGGAAGGTCTTCACCTTATCGACGACCGTTATGCCGCGATTGAATTCGCGGTTCAGAATGCCGAGGAAGGCGACCTCATCGTTGTAACAGGGATGGGAAATCTGCCCACAAGAACTCTCAACCACGGCCAGATTGAATGGGATGAACGAGAGATAGTTAGAGAAATCATATCTAAATTTTCTTAAATGAAACAGTCAAGAGTTTACAATCTGATTGATGGGTTTCTCGTCATCAATAAACCCAAAGATTGGACCTCTTTCGACGTAGTCGCCAAGGTTCGCAATACACTCAATGTAAAAAAAGTCGGCCACACAGGTACGCTCGACCCAAAAGCGACAGGCGTATTGGTTTTATGTGTTGGGAAAGCCACAAAATTAGCTATGGAAATCACAGCGACGGATAAAGAATACGTTGCTGAAATAACACTAGGGTCAACATCCACAACCGACGATCAGGAAGGGGAGATTACCCCATTTTCTGAAAATCCGAATTCTCCGAGTCAGACTGATATCGAAAAGCTATTTCCTCAATTCACAGGGGAAATCGAACAAATCCCCCCTATTTTTTCGGCAATCAAAATCGACGGCAAGCGCGCTTACAAGTCCGCACGAGCAGGGGAGGAAATCAAAATGAAGTCCCGTAATGTAACGGTTCATGAGCTCGAAATACTCGATTACAAGTGGCCCGTATTAAAGCTCCGTGTGCATTGCGGAAAAGGTTTTTACGTCCGCTCATTGGCTCGCGATATCGGCAAAGCTCTGAACGTTGGTGGTTATCTTTCCGCACTCCAAAGAACCCGCGTCGGTCAGTTCACAATCGATCAGGCGATTACAGTTGAAGAAGTGGGTGAAGACAAGGTATTACCCCTGCAAACCACTTACTAAATCCATCAAAACAGCTTTAGGATCAGTTGCGTTTGTCACTCCACTAGCCAAAAGAACGCCTTTTGCGCCCAGTTGAATGGCGAGCTTAACGTCTTCCCCCGTTTTTACGCCAGCCCCCACCAATAATTTTTCTTTTCCAATTAGCTTGGCCGCATTTTCAATAATTTCTGGTTGAGAAGTAGAAACCGAAATATCCCCGCCAATCAATTCAGGGGGTTCTACCGCAATATAATCAGGGTCAAACTCCAAAAACGTCGCCCCCTCCTCTGGCGTCTCCGCACATACAATGGTGGTTAACCCCACCTTTTTAGCGCGCTCAATTGATCGCTTCAGCACATCACGTTCTAAACGCTTTTCAGAATGATTAAGGAGTGTGCCTTCCGCGCCAACCGATTTAACTGATTCTGGCAAAATACTGCCAGTACCAC
>DAOWGG010000079.1 GCA_030637565.1 Candidatus Peregrinibacteria bacterium
AAAATTTGAAAAAATTTGAAAAACAGATCACGTTCGTGCATTCAAATTTTGAGAATTTAAAATCAGAAATTGAGAAAAATAAATTCCCTGCTCCTGACGCGATTTTGATGGATTTGGGACTTTCTTCTCCTCATGTGGATTTCCCCGATCGTGGATTCTCTTTTCAAAAAGAAGGCCCTTTGGATATGAGGTATGACCAAAGTCAGGAAATGACGGCGCAAATGGTGATCAACACCTTTAGTGAAAAAAAACTGGCCGATATGATTTTTGAATACGGCGAAGAGCGGCGCTCACGAGTAATCGCCCGAGCGATCGTAAAAGCGCGCAAAAGAAATCCTATTACCAATACGATTCAATTGGCTGAGGTTGTTAAATCCACGCTTAAAGGAAAAATAGGTCATCACCCTGCGACTCAAACTTTTCAGGCCTTACGAATATTTGTTAATCGCGAATTGGAAGTTTTAGAAGATACCCTTCATCAGGCGATTAACTCACTCGCCCCCAAAGGAAGAATTGCTGTTATTGCCTATCACTCGCTCGAAGATCGGATCGTAAAAAACATTTTTCGATACTACACAAAAAATTGTATTTGCCCAAAGGAATTACCACTCTGTCAATGCGATTTTCAGAAAAAACTTTATCTCTTAACTAAAAGACCTATAATACCAACAGGTATTGAGGTCGAAAAGAACCCCAGAGCACGAAGTGCAAAACTGCGGGTTGCCGAAACGCTATGATCAACCTCAACAGCCCAACACAAACACATAAGTTAATGTCTGCTGCTTTGTATATAAACAATTCCACAACTCGCGTGCGGAAGGATACGCTGTCTCATAAAGTTGAGGTGGGTGCTAATGCCCTGCTATTCGTTATTATTGCGTTAGTCACCTTTATCAGTCTCGCCTATCTGGCCAATGCCAATCAAAATGCCACTAAGGGGTATTCTTTAAAGAATCTGGAATTAAAACGAACTCAACTACTTACCGAAAATGAAGTGTGGGATATGGAAATCGCTCGCGTTCAATCTCTGGCTAGCATTCAGAATGACCCGAAGATTAAATCCATGGTGAAGACCGACACTCCGATGTTTATACGAGGGGATACAGCGATTGCGTCTAAATAGACGCTCTAATTTTCAATTTTCAATTACCAATTTTCATTGCTACTATATGAGTAGCTTTTTTTATACCTATGGAACTTAGCTGGGTAGAGATATCAAGATCGGCGCTCGTTCATAATCTCAAAGCATTCAGAGGTCTTGTTGGTGATGATGTGGTTTTGGCGCCTGCTGTTAAAGCGAATGCGTACGGCCATGGGCTTGTTGATTGTGCGGAGATTATGGAGAAGAATGGTGCGGACTATTTGTGCGTGAATGCCTTATTTGAAGCTCAGAAGCTCAGAAAGGCTGGGGTAAGATTGCCGATATTAATTATTGGATACACTCCCCTGTCCGACTTAAAAGAGGTGATCGATCTTAAGGATGTAGAGATTGTTGTTTACAATATTGAGACAGTAAAAAATTTGAAAAAATTTGAAAAAAAAGTAAGCATCCACCTAAAGATTGAAACTGGGAATCATCGGCAAGGGGTGGAGCTCGACCAAATTCCAGAATTTATTCGCCTCATTAAATCCGCTTCTAATATTGAGCTCAAAGGGGTTTCCACTCATTTTTCGAATCTGGAAGATCGGATCAATCACCAGTACGCACTTTATCAACTGAAACAATTCGAAAAGGCGATTCATTTGCTGGAAAAAGACGGGCTCGCGCCTCACTACCGACACTGCGCCAATACCGCCGCAACCATTTTACTGCCCGAGGCTCGTTTTAATTTTGTGCGCACCGGCATTGGGAATTATGGTCTTTGGCCCAGCGACAAAACCATGAAGGCATCTGACCGTGCCAATATTAAAATTGAACTGAAGCCCGTAATGACTTGGAAAACGAAGGTGGCGCAAATTAAGGAGATAAAAAAGGGTAGCTTGGTGGGTTATGGTTGCACTTATGAAATGCCCCAAGATGGTAAAATTGCGGTTCTGCCCATTGGTTATTACGATGGCTTTGTTCGCCTGCTGAGCAACAAGGGGTTTGTTTTAATTCGTGGTCATCGATGTCCTGTGATTGGTCGTGTGTGTATGAACATGATTATGGCAGATGTAACTCACGCTACCGACATTAAACTGGAAGATGAGGTAGTATTACTTGGCAAACAAGGAAAAGATGAAATCACCGCGGAGGAAATGGGTGAGCTGAGTCAGACGATTAATTATGAAGTCACCACTCGAATCAATGAAAGAATCCCCCGCTTGGTGCAATAAAATTTTCTCAAACATCCTTTAAAAACAAATGAAATCATGTAATAATTCTTTGGTTTTTTGAAGCCACTTTACCCTTTTAATCCTTCAATAAAATGAGTTTTTTCCAAAACACCCTCACTAATATGAATAAGGCGGCCAAGCTAATGAAACTTGACCCTGAAACCTTAAAAAAAATGTCTCATCCCAAGAAAACTTTGGCGGTATCTCTTTCGGTAAGAATGGATGACGGACGACTGGAAATTTTTGATGGCTATCGGGTTCAACATTCCGAGCTTCGAGGTCCTTTTAAAGGAGGTTTTCGTTACCTACCTAGTGTGGATATAGATGAAATAAAGGCGCTGGCGACTGAGATGACCTTTAAATGTGCCGTTGTGGGCATTCCCTATGGAGGAGGTAAGGGTGGTGTTTGTGTTAACGCAAAGGAGATGAGCGATGGAGAACTGGAACGTTTGACTCGTAAATATGTTCAGGCGGTTTATCAAGTGATCGGTCCCAATCACGATATTCCCGCACCTGATATGTACACCACTCCTCAGATGATGGCTTGGTTTATGGATGAATACAGCAGACTGGTTAACCAATATAGCCCTGGTGTGGTAACTGGAAAACCGATTGAAGTAGGAGGATCTTTGGGTCGTGGAACAGCCACTGCTCAAGGGGGTGCTTATGTACTGGAAGAATATATGAAACGTAACGACATGAAAGCTGAAGGCACCAAAGTGATCGTTCAGGGATTTGGTAATGCTGGTAGTTACGCTGCCGAAATCCTTCACGGCATGGGCTTTACCATTGTTGGTGTGAGTGATAGCAAGGGCGGCCTTTATAACGACAAGGGAATGGATCCTTTCTGCGTTATGAAATCGAAAAAAGATAAGGGTTCTGTTACCGATTGCGATGAAGGGACTGCTGTAGATCCTAAGGAGATTCTGGAAAAACCATGTGATGTTCTTGTTCTGGCTGCCATGGAAAATCAGGTGACAGGGGAAAATATGAAAAATATCAAAGCTAAGATTATTCTAGAGCTGGCCAATGGACCCACTTTAGCTGAAGCGGATGAATATTTAAATAAACAAGGTGTTGTTGTGATTCCAGATATCTTGGCGAATGCGGGT
>DAOWGG010000049.1 GCA_030637565.1 Candidatus Peregrinibacteria bacterium
ATTAATGAAATGCCGCCGGGTCGTCAGACCATTGTCACCAAGGTAGTTCCGCCTGAAGATCGAAATCGGGTGAATTTATATATTGCGGATAAAATTAAAAAAGGTCAGCAGGCTTATGTGATTTGTCCTTTGATTGAAGAATCAGAAAAAATGACTACCCGAGACTCTGAGAATTCCTTAGGTTCCCGAGTGGAAGTTAAGTCGGTTAAAGCTGAATATGAACGGCTTCATACTGTTTTCCCAGAATTCAAAATTGGTTTGATGCATGGGAAGTTAAAGTCAGAGGAAAAAGAGGAGGTGATGCGACAATTTAAAGAAAAAGAAATCGATATCATGGTTTCGACGTCGGTGATTGAAGTGGGGGTGGATGTTCCCAATGCGACGATTATGCTGATTGAAGGGGCGGAGCGATTTGGGCTTTCTCAGCTTCACCAATTTCGTGGGCGCGTAGGGCGTGGCGATAAGCAGTCGTATTGCTATTTGTGCACCAGTCTGAATAGTCAGGGATTTTATCAGCGCCTGAAGGCGATGGTAGATTGTAGTGATGGATTTAAATTGGCTGAAATTGATCTTGCATTACGTAAGTTAGGCGATCTCTATGGAGTTCGACAGTCGGGTATGCCCGATCTTAAAATCGCGACACTGACCAATGGAGTTTTGGTGGTTCGGGTTCGAAAAGCGGCGGAACATATGATTGAGAATGACAAAATTAATGAATACCCTGCTCTGAAAAATATGATGATTCGATTGAAAAATAAGCTGAATGCGGAATAAAAAATTTTTGTTTTGAAAATGTTGTTCATCAAGAAGAACAATGCTTTTTGACTTATTTAAGTGTTTATTCCATTGTTTGTTCATCTAAAATGTTTCCTTAGACCCTTGACTTTCATTGGACATCTGTTAAAAGAGTTTCCGAACTTAATTTTTAATATAATTTATATGACTTCTATTTCAGTTCCCCAAGAAAATTCTCCTAAAATTGGTTCTCCCTTTGAGCGCCATATTGGTTTTGATTATCCAGGTTCCAGCAACAGTATGAACGCAGTTTTTGCTGACTCAAGGATCAATGCTGCTCGTGATGCTTTAAACGAGGTGGTTGATCTAGTTGATGGTCAGACTGTTGAAGGGGAGGTTGTAGTTGCTAACAGTGCTTCGGACCCTTCTGTCGAGCCTCTTCCTTTATCGCTTACACCAAGGCAATCTATAGTTCGTGATCAAATGACTTCAATTTTAGTTCGTCAGGAGGTAATGCGTCGTCGTTATTAATTGTTGAAAATTTAAAAAACCCTGTGCCGTATGGTACAGGGTTTTTTGTTTATGAATTGATTAAGCGGCTTCTCGGTATCCCATATCTTCATTATGAGCTTCTTCTTCAAGGGCAATTTGCTCTCGATACATTTCTCTCATTGATTCGAAGA
This sequence comes from Candidatus Peregrinibacteria bacterium, assembly GCA_030637565.1. Classification (GTDB taxonomy): domain Bacteria; phylum Patescibacteriota; class Gracilibacteria; order UM-FILTER-43-11; family UM-FILTER-43-11; genus DAOWGG01. The sequence goes on from DAOWGG010000049.1 coordinate 1,419, forward strand.
ATTCTATTTCTTCTTCCCATTCTTTTTGGAACACTTCTCCTAATCTTTCGTTATTTCGACGCAGTCGGCTTTTAAATTTCTCTTTTTCTTGGCGATCTCCAGTTAGGAATGTCCAATCGCGCCCATCTTTATTTTTAAGCCCTTTTTGTAATTGAATCACTTTTTCATCTTGGTCTTCTTGCATTTCTAATCCTTCATCTTCTTCATAAAGAAATAATTTTGATTCATCGGTTTGATAATCACAGTTTTCATATAAATTTGCGAAGTATTCGTCTCGCTCATCTCTTGTATAATATTCTTCCCATGCATCCTTTGCCATTTCAGCCTCAGGATGGTCATCTTCATCAACATCCTCATCTTGAGTTTCTGCATTGTGCATTGAAACCTCTTCATAAAAAAGCTCAGTGGCACGACGTCGACTGTCTCGAGTGATTCCACGAGGACCTTTTGCGTCAGGCTCTTCGTCGTAACCAGTGAATTCATAAGCACCTTTTAAGAGGCGATAGTCGTGTATTACCCTTTTTTGATTGGGTAATTCACCAGTATCATTATTAAACATTTCCTGCCTTGTTTGAGTGTCGAATTCGAATGGATTTTTCATATGCCTTATGTATTCTCTTTCTCGTCCTTCTTTTTCACTTTTTCTTTTTTTATCCTTTTCTTTTTTTGCATCAAGAATGACTTTTTCTTGATCGTTCTTCCAATCCATCTCTGAAAGAATTGGCTCGTGGTTGGGGTTGGTTAGTAGAATGGTTTTATAGCAATTCTTAGCATCTTCTAGGCGATGGAATTCTGCCACAAGACCTCCCCCCATAGGACGTCCGTTTTGTAGAGAGGTGGCAGAAACAACAAAACCTCCCATTTGAAAGGGAACTTGTCCTGGGTAACTTAAGCTGAAAACATCTATTTCTTCCTGATGATCTTCGTGTGAAAAGGTATTAAGTTGATTCATTTTTATTCGGTTATTGTAAAAGTGAATATATCTTACTATAAAATGATTAATTTGTCAAGTACAAAAACAGGTGAAAACAGAACAATCCATTCACATAAAAATCATATCTATTTCTAGAGTACAAAATTTATACAACAAAAGGTTTTGTGATTTCTTTCAACTTGTAAAACTTGCAAAAGAAAGGGTGCCTACGTATAATGTGATGATTTGCTTCTGGCAGATCAGAACAAATTCAGATCAATCGCGGCTAATTATACTGCCGGACAGATTACATCTGGAAACCCCAATTGACCTTTTACATTTCAATTTACATTACTGCTTTGTTCCTGAGTTATAACCGTCATGTTTCGCTTCGCGAAACATATATGACACCTTAACGTAAGGGCACGGTGGTTACGTAGAGTCTGGGGACGAGTTTATCTCTGACCTCATATCTCACATCTCAGATTTAATCTGAGATCTAGGATATAGAATCTGAGATAAATTCCTTTCTAGACTTTGCGATGTAGCTCTTCGCGACTAGTGTGAGCTCAACCCCTTATAATCTGTTGTCTTTATTTTAAAATAAACATTAAAAACAAAAAGGTAACTCATAGATTGCGTCTTGGATGGACGAAAACAAAAACCAAAGTACAGTTTAGAACTTTTCCAGCTTAGTCACCTGGATCGGTTTGATTTCGACCCGTTTCTCGATACGTTGTAAATGTATTGTCTGAATGGGAGTATCGAAATCAGACAAAAGAATCTCTCATTATTGAGAGGTTTTTTTGTGATTCCGAAAACCTTTCAAAAAGGTTTTCGGCCTTTCCAAACAAGTGTTTTCACTTTCCAGAAAGCTCGCTCAACTTCGTCCCGCCTAACTTTGGGGCCCACAAGACCCAAAGCGGCGTCGGGACTACGTCCGCTCACTTTCTTCTAAGCTCACTTATCTTATTTTTGATTAAAGAGTTCATTTCTTACTTTCATCCAAATTCCACCCAATTTATTCAGTCCATTTCCATCATCTCCGTATCCCCAATAGAAGTCGGTGGGGGAATCTTCGATGATGACTGCGTCTTTGGTTTCAATTAGCTTTTCTTTAATTTCTTCATGCTGAGTTACTTTGGCTCGAATCGCTTTTTCCATGATCTCATCTTTTATTTCATTCCAGTTTTTTCGAATATTTTCGGGTTGATTTCTTCCAACTTTTGATGCTTCTTTTGGGGTGATTGCTTCTCTAATTACCTTTTGAATATTAGGATCTTCAAATTTTTGAGCCTGATAATAATGTTCGCAGGTTTTCCAGCTTTCTCCCTCTAAAAAAATCGAATGTTCTGAATAATTCGAGAAATAACCAAAAGGATCTTCCACGTGATAAAACTTTATTTCATCCATGTTTTACGACTTAAACTTGGGTTTCAGCAATGAAGGCTTTGGCTCGCTTATAATCGTCTTCGCTGATTTTCTTTTCTTCATTCAATACATCCAAAAGTTCATTGATTCCAAGAACGCTGTGTAATTTGTACCCTTTTTCCTCTAAAAGTCTTCCGCCACCTTGTTCGCGATCGACAAGAACGATGAAATCTTTGATTTTTAATCCAGAGGCTTCAAAAGGTTCTACAGTTTCAAACTTACTTCCCCCCGTGGTGATGAGATCATCGATGATTAAAGCCGTGTCACCTTCTTTATAAACTCCTTCAATTTTCTTTTTTGTTCCGTAGTCTTTCACTTCTTTTCGTGCGTAAGTCATGGGCCAGTCTTTTTCAATCGAAATGGCGGTTGCGATGGGAAGTGCGGTGTAAGGAATCCCAGCGATCACATCAAATTCCAGCCCCTCTGATAATTCAATCATGGCTTTGCTGATCAATTTAAGTACTTTTGGGTAAGAGATAAGTAAGCGAAGATCGATATAGATAGGAGATTTGATCCCAGATTTTAGTGTGAATTCACCAAACTTCACCGCTCCGATTTCATGTAAAGCAATTGCGATTTCTTTTTTCATAATGAGTTGAAATTAATGGGCATTACTGATATTTTATCAGGGCATTTAGAAATTTGAAAGTCAAACAAAGGCCCATGGTGTAATGGTAGCATACCGGTCTCCAAAACCGTTTGTCCGGGTTCAAATCCTGGTGGGCCTGCCATTAATTAGTTGTTTTATTTGATTTATGGTAAGTTTTTTTAGGAATTTAAATTTATGACCAAATGAAAAACAAAATATTTCTCAAGTTTTTGATTTTAGGAGCTGTTTTAACCTTGATTGGAATTGGTATTTTTAGAGCAGATGAGCAGGATTCGATTTCATTGCAGGGGGTTGGTCTAAAGACATTGAATGCAGGTCTTGTGGCTGAATTTAATGATTCATATGTTACCGATGCTAGCCCTGTAGGTAAAATAGTCGATTTTGATCTGACAGCTTCGATTTCTAATCTTAAATTGCCCAATGGAAAAGTGGAAAGATTATTTGCTTATAATAATCAAATTCCAGGCCCAAGCATTAGAATTAAATTAGGTGAAACTCTGAGGTTGAATTTTAATAATAAATTACCAGAAGAGACTACTGTTCATTTTCATGGTGTGAGAGTTCCAAATGCTATGGATGGCGTACCTGGCGTTACTCAGTCTGCAATAAAGCAAAATGAATCTTTTGTATATGAATTTACCCCAAAAGATGCTGGAACCTATTGGTATCACCCTCATGTTAGGACGAGTGAGCAATTGGAAAAAGGATTATATGGCATATTGATTGTTGAAGAAGAAAATCCTAATCCTTACACACAAGACATTACGTGGGTTTTGGATGATTGGAGGCTTGATCGTAGTGGGGGTTTAGATGAAAACTTCAATACGGGGCATGATTTAATGCATGATGGTAGGTGGGGGCAATATATAACTGTAAATGGCTCTTTGGATGAGGTGCTTGAGGTGCATAATGGCGAAAGAATTCGATTGAGATTAATTAATGTATCCAATGCGAGGATTTATAAACCAGTTTTTCCCAATTTAACCGCAATGGTCATTGCTGTTGATGGAATGCGCGTTGCTGATCCGTTTGTATATACTGGATTAGATTTATCCCCTGGGAATCGCCTTGATTTGGATATAATTATTCAAACAGATACTAATGAAATTGTTATAGTGGATGAATTCACTAGAAGCAAAAATAAACTTGCCACGATTAGGATTGATAGTGAGCTTGTTCAAACGCCTGAATTTGAACTGAAGAATTATTATGTTCCTAGTTGGGTAAATGCAAATCAAATGCCAGTGGATGCGGAGTTGCGACTGAATGCAAGGAGAGGTGGCCAGTACGGAATAGAATGGACAATAAATAATAAAGTTTTTGGTGAGCATACACCTCTTGATCTTGAACTTGGGAAGTTCCATAAAATTCGATTAACCAATGAATCTGGACGTCTTCATCCAATGCATTTACATGGCCAGTTCTTTAAAGTTTTAGTGAGAAACGGAGTTCCAGTTTCGGAAAATTTTTGGAGAGATACAGTGTTGGTAAAGTCGAAGGAGGTGGTGGATGTTGGCATTGTTCCAATGGATGAAGGTAATTGGGTGAATCATTGTCATATTCTTGAGCATGCAGAAGCGGGTATGGTTACGGAGGTTAGGGTTCAGTAGATTTTTTAAGCAGTACAAAAAATCCCACTCTAAAACCCGATTTCTCGGAATAATGAGTAGGATTTTTTAATATGAGTGGATTATTTGCAGCTTCCACTTCCACATCCGCACCCTCCGTCGGTATAACCGCATCCGCACCCTCCTATGTAGCCGCATCCGCATCCTCCGTTCAACATAATATTTGGGGTTAATTAGTAATGAATGTTCTTAGTTTACCGCTTTTATTTTTTGAAATCAATTTCTAGTTGTAGCTTTGATTACTTGTTTTTTTATTCCACCCTTACCCCCGATGAAGATCGGTGGTATTTTCCGAATTCTGGTAGGCGTAAAGCTTCTACTCCATCAAGAACAGGACCGTCTTTGCAAACCCGAATGCCGGTGTCGTCCATACAACATTGTCCGCAAATACCGAAACCACATTTCATGTAGCGCTCTAAGCTCACTTCACAATTCACATCATTGTCTTTGGCCATTTCGGCTACTTTTACCATCATTACCTCGGGGCCACAGGTATAAACACTGTCCACTTTATGATTTTTTAAAGCCTCTTCCATTACGTTGGTACAGAATCCATTACACCCCTTACTTCCATCGTCTGTTGAAACCATTACTTCACATCCTAGTTTTTTAAACTCTTCTTCATAAATCAGCATGTCAGCGGTTCGGGCGCCGATAATGGCAAGTACCTCAATTCCTTTTTTCACTGCTTCTTGAGCTAAATTAAGGAGTGGGGGAGTTCCGTACCCACCACCTATAACAACGATTTTTTTATCTCCTTCTCTTAATTTAAATCCTTTTCCGAAAGGCCCTCGAATTCCCAATCGATCACCCACTTTAATTTTTTCATGAATAGCTTTGGTGCAGTCGCCTGCATTGGCAATTCCCATTTTAAACTCGGTATCGGTTTGCCATCCGATGCTCATAGGCACTTCATCAACTCCTGGCATCCATACCATTACAAATTGACCGGGCTTGGCTCGTAGGCTGTGTCGGAGTGTGTAGGTTTTGAAACCTGGATAATCCTCTTTAATATCGATTATTTTAGGGGAAAGCATGGTCATTTTTCTTTACAGGATTAAGAATTAAGGACTAAGGACTAAGAATTGTGGGCGAGGCCGACGAGTTCGCTGATGTCTTCAAAACCTTCTTCTTCCATGAAATTGTGGATTTTTTTTGTAATCATTTCAAAAGCTTTCATATCGTGATAGGTCAAAGCGGATCCGATTCCGAGCAAACTTCCTCCGGCCATCAGCATTTCAATGGCGTCTCGTCCGTTGATGATCCCACCCGTCGCGATGATGGGGATTTTTACGTTTTTATAAATGTCATACACGCATCGAACGGCGATGGGTTTGATTCCCTGTCCACCAATTCCTCCTACTTTGTTGGCTAAAATGGGTCGTCGCATATAAATATCAATCAACATACCGGGTCCTACTGTATTAATAGCAGTGATCGCATCAGCTCCTGCTTCTTCCGCATGCTTAGCAATCATTCCAATATTCGGTACATTGGGAGAAAGCTTAATTGAAATTGGCTTTTTAGTGATTTTTCGCACTTCTCGAGTGGCGTTTTCCGTCATTATTGGGTCACAAGCAATAGGCCGTCCCATTTCATCTTCCACATTAGGGCAAGAAAAATTGAGTTCAATTAAATCCACTGGGTAGCTATCCATAATCTCGGCACATTCTACAATGTCTTTAATCGAATGACCCGCAACACTTCCAATGAGGGGGTTGTCTGGGCATTGTTTGGCATAAAGTTCGAACTCATGGCCGGCTTTTTTAATTCCTTCACCGCATAATCCAATCGCATTGATCATTCCACCTGGATAAGTGAGTACCGTTGGGTTCGGATGACCTAGGCGCTCTTCCATAAAAAGGGATTTAGCGGTCACTCCTCCGCAACCATGATTGATGCAATTGGCCATGCTTGATCCGGTTACTCCTAAATAGCCCGAAGCCAGTACCGTTGGATTGGGGAAATTGACTCCGCAAAAATTAACACTAAGATTCATACTAATCAGTTTTATTATTCGCATCTGATTATATCGAAAAGCTGATTAAAAACAAAGTCGCTAATAGTATGGAAAAATTAACCACACTACTTTGTTTTTGGTCAATTTATATATTTTATAAAATCTATTGATTTATGGCTTTGTGGAAAATTGGTTTTGGATTGATTTTTAAGAAAATCTCTACGAGTGCTGGATCGAATTGATGCTCTGGGCCTGGATCAAACCATTCTCCTTGTTTATTTTTCAGCATTGTTATTGCCTTATCATAAGGTAATCCTGAACATCGTTTTAGTTCTTCTTTTGCTCGTTTAGCCCCATTTCCATTTCCATTGTGCTTTCGATAACTGGTCATTGCGTCAAAGCTGTCGGCGATAGAGATAATTTTTCCAATTAAGCTGATGTTTCCTGGCTGAATCCATTCGGGATATCCTTTTCCGTCAGGTCTGACGTGATGCTCTAAAACACCATCATGAATCATTAAATGATCTTTTCGACTTAGGCTTATAAAACCTTTTTTTTGTAATTCGTTCCATATTGTAGCACCAATAGTTGGGTGAAGTTTTACTGTTTCATATTCTTCAGGTGTTAATTTTCTTGGTTGCTGAACAACTTCATGAATAAAAGCCTGCATTTTTCCAAGATCGTGTAAGAACCCGGCAACCGCTGCTTTTTCAGGGGTTACTTCATCATCTCCTAACTCTTGAGCAATGGATGAGCTATAAGCTCCTACACGCAACGAGTGACCCAGTGTATATCCTTTGAAATAAATAGGAAATATAATTTTGTGAGCTTCTGGGGGGAGTTTTTGGAGGGTATTATAAGTAGTAAATATAGCTTCAGCACTTGCTTCCTCCATTTCTATATTTTGAATATCCCAGAACGTTGCTTCTCCTGCCAATGAACTGACATGATGACCATTTAAGTGCCTACATAGAGCATGATTATCAATATCAGATGCCATTAGCCCTTTTATATTGCTGCGAACCATTTCTTGAAAAGGAAGAGAATCAGTTTCTCTTAAGAATTCTTCAGGGTTTTTTAAGAACCCTTCCACATCTTCTTTTGTTGTGATGCGATGGGCAGCAGCCATACTTTCCTGTATCCAGACCTCTTCTTGATCTAGGATACCTTTCATTCGATCTCCAAATCTGTTGGTGGATTGTTCAACTTCTATTTCCATATTTTATTTTTTTATCTTCATTTAATAAGATATGTATATTTTGATATAAACTCAAGGATATTCTTTATTTATTTTAAATTTTTAATGGTTTCTGCCACCTTTTTAGCTACCTCTTTTTCTAGTGGGTTTGGAATGAATTTTTCTGGAGTTGGATTCTTGACGTAATTGGCAATGGCTTCGGCGGCGGCTATTTTAACTTTATTGGTGATTATTTTAATCCTTGCATCGAATATTCCTCGGAAAAGTCCTGGGAAAGCGAGGACGTTGTTGATTTGGTTGGGGAAGTCAGATCGACCAGTGGCGACGATTTTTGCTCCTGCTTTTAGTGCAAGGTCTGGCATAATCTCTGGTTCTGGATTGGCCATGGCAAAAATAAT
>DAOWGG010000110.1 GCA_030637565.1 Candidatus Peregrinibacteria bacterium
CTTAAGCTCTCTCCATACATAAAACCCTCGCATTCCCGCTCATATTCTCCACATATTTCAGACGGTAATCAGGCAAATGGGTTTTCAAAATTGCAATCTGCTCCTCAAATAATTCAAAAAAGATCACGCGTGGTTTTATTTCTTTAAGTTGCTCCGTCAATTTTCGATAAACATCCGCTCCATCATCACCCCCATATAAAGAAATAGAAGGTTCATAGGTCAATTCTGGACTCACCTGAAAATCTTTTGGAATGTAAGGTAAATTCGCCGTCACAATCAAGTTTTTTCCTTTAAATTTCCCCAAATCAACATTATCAAGTAGATCAGATTTCACCAATTGAATCCGCCGTAAAAGCCCATGTTTTTTCACATTTTTTCGAGCAACAGAAAGGGCTTTAGAAGAAATATCAGTTGCCACCACTTTCAAGCCCTCCACATTCTTACAAACCGCAATTGGAATACACCCACTCCCCGTCCCAATATCTAACAGAACCGTAGATCTGAGATCTGAGATCTGAGATCTAAGATATTGAATGGTGCAGTCAACCAGTATCTCCGTATCCGGCCGCGGAACCAACACATGCCGATTCACTGCTAAGTCCAAACAAAAAAACTCTTTATGACCCACTAAATAAGCCACTGGCTCCCCTTTTTTGCGTCGTTCGATCAATCGTTTATATCGCCATAAGCTCCAAAAACCCACCTCTGAATCATCATGAGAAAGTAAAAAAGAAGCGGGCTTTTTTAAAACATAAGCTAGTAAAACCTCTGCATCCAAACGAGCACTGTCCGATGTCAGCAAAAGCGTCTCATGCCCCCATTTTAAAGCATCTTTTATAAGCACAGCAAAAAATTACAAGTTACAATTAACAAGTTACAATTAATCAGCAAAAAAACAAATCACAATTCGTAATTCTTAATTTTTAACTCGGAATTTTTTGCTGGCATAAATAAGGTAGTGGCTAATTAGGATTCTTTTTAGCTTTGTCTTCCTGCTTCTTTTGTTTTCTAGGGTGATGAGTTTCCCAAATAGCCCTTAAAAGATCTTGATGAGAAGCAAATTGCTCTTCCTTTTGTCCAACCACCTTCCACTGCCCCTGAAAACGATAAACAAAGAGCTTATTTTCATCAGAAAATTTAAAATTTTCATTAAAAAACAGATCCAAATCTTTTCCATCCCCTCTTTCCGCAATAAATGGACTAGCATAAACAGGATGATTCTCATTACTTATATAAACCACCATAGCCATTCGGCAATATCGATCGGGGACATCATTGTCAATTCCATATTCAGCTGAAAAACTATATTTATTTTTAACAGCCTCTTCATCAAACAACTTTGACCCAATCTCTTTTCGGGTCAACTGCACATTCTTAAACAAAAGCCAGACCTTAGCCTCCTCCAAATCAGTTAAAGATTTCTTACTGGGATCTTCCTTAAGTAGACTTTGAATAAAAGAAGTCGTCTTCCCAAAACGAAGCACATCTTCAATCTCCTCATCAGAAAGCTGATTTAACAATTCTATATTTTTATTATTAACCTCGGCATCACCTTCAAATAATTCAAATTGAGCCACTATTTCTGTAAGCTTATTTGAAGGATTTTCCCTAGGCATAGGCTCTAAATTATCTAACATAAAACAATAAGCAATTAACTACTTTAACATTCTATCATTTAAATCAATTTTTGTCAACCAGCAAACATGTCAAAAAGCCAGCTAATAAAAGTAAAACCAGGGGCTACAAGCTATTCAGCGACGCACGGGTTTTGGGGCCAACGCGCCCAGCGCCCACACTATTTACATTCGATACAATCCCCTGTTCAATCTGAAATTTAACCAAAGCTTGTTGAGTTTGATTGCCAAAATAACCCGTTTTAAGAGAGCTAGAAAGGTGCCCCTCATCAATCAAAATCTGTTGCAAGGCAAATATATCTTTACCCTTATCGTTTAAACTTAAATCAACTAAAAAGGCTTTTCCTTTCACCTGTCCTTGAGCAAGGAGCGGATCGAAATAAAGCGCTTTCTTTTGATGCACTGTTTTTAGCTCAAGCTGATTAAGATTGGGTAAATCAACCTTAGCCGGTACCCACACCTGCATTTCAGCTGGATACTGAGCCAAGCGACGCATCTTTTCATTCACTGCCGAAACCAAAGCTTCGTGAGTCTTTTTACCAAAGTAACCCGCTCCTGTATCCCAATCATTCTGAACCACTCCATGATCGCGCTGGAATTCAAAAACGGCACTGATCGTATCCACATTATAAAAACCACTCAAATCCCCATGATAATAACCAAGCTCCCACAGCATTTGTTGAACGCGATATACCCCCTCCCCTTCTGCGTTCTTCCCAAGTCCCGCTGTAATCGACTTCACGTTACTGCGAAGACGCTCCTGCTCTTTAGTAATATGAGAATTGAAGTTTTCAGATTTAGATTTAAGCGCCGCACGAGTTTTGGGGCCAAAATTACCTGCGCCCACCGCAGTGGGATCCGGAATCACCCCTTCGTCCAATTGAAACGTTAAAACCGCATCCTGAGTTTCGCTGGTATATACTCCATTTACCTCTCCATGATAATAACCAAATAAAGCCAAAGCTTCTTGAAGCTCACGAATACTGGTTTTTGGAGACGTTTGAGTAATCGGCTGAACAAACGCTTGCGGATTGATCAGTGTTTTAGCCTTTAAGCGATTCAGCGTACTAGACGGCAACTGAGAACTAACCCATCCAAATGAAAGACCTGGCTGAACTTGATGAGCCTGCCAAAACACCTCCCCTTCCACCAAACGCATTCCCCAATTGAGTGCTCGGGAAAGCCCCTCTTCACCATACCCCATCCACACATCAATACGATCATAATTCGCACGAGCTTTAATCGCCCCACCACGATCATGAACTTCTCCAACACCCAAACCAGGAATACTGATTCGTGTACCAAAAGGATACGTTCGCGGTGCCGCCAAAAGCCCTGTATAAACTTCCGTTCCGTCCGCTCCATTCGTCCCACGACCATTCAAGCGGATATCTGCTTCGTAACTACCACGCATATAAAAACTCTGATTGGGAAGCGGCGAATAGTAAGCCGAAATCATCATCATACGTTTTTCACCAGGTACCTGAGCATAAACCGCAGGAGTCAGAGCAAATAACTGAATCAAAACAACAACCAGTGCTAAAATTTTGTTTTTTAATTTCATAAGATCTCTAAAGAAATCCTATTATTTTAGCATAATTAAGCCATTTTTTCAATTGGGTAGGGTTGCAAAAAGCAGAAAGTATTTTATAAAATCTCAAAACGAAGCTTTTTATAAGCAGAATATTCTTCGGGCTTTAAAGTCTTTCTATCGCGTAACATAATACATTTAAGTCGTTCATGACCCATGTTCAAAAGAATAGCCAATGACTTTCTGGATGTATTTGGATGACTTTCAAGGTAAACAGAAACAAATCGGCGAAACTCCCCCTGATCAAAAGGAATCTTATCTAAGCAGGAAGGATTTTTTTTTATTTCAGAATAAGCATTCATCAAAGCATTGCAATTACTAGGAGAAAAATAATGTTCATCTTTACTGCTCAAAAAAGTGGCTAAAAAATGCTGACGAAAACCACATAACTTTTCAATAGAGCTTTGAGTTAAGCCAGGAAAAGAAGTTAATAAAAAATCAAGCCACTGGCGCAAGTTGTCTTTATTGATACGAATACGACGAGGGGTGAGAACGATAGATTCATCCTTAAATCGAAAAAAAGATTTTGACTCCTGAAGATTTAAAGATTTCCTTTTTCCATTCTTAGCTAAAAGGTATTTAAGTCGCAAATAGCTCATTCCAAAAAAAGTAGCCACATCCCCCTGAAAAACCTCTGGATTATCTTTGAGGTAATCCAAAACCACCTTACGAAATTCATCCTGATTAAACTTTTTTCGTATAATTTTTTTAAAATCAGACAAATCATCATCATCCCTCCTAAGAACAAAAAATAGCTTCCGTAATCCATCCATCTCATCAAGGGTTACATAGGAAGGTTCTTCAGAGGAAAGCATCTGTTGAATGCGTCCATTTTTAAAATCAAGATAAATTTCAACATCTTGCATTTTTAAAGGAGGGAATTTTGACTTTAAGAATTCAATATATTCATTCAACCTTTCTTTAATAAGAATGTATTGGTCGCTAGAAGAGTCTTTTTTTATATCAACAAGAGTTTTATAAAAAAATGAGGAGATAGGTCCTCCAGGTTCATATTCAATGACTCCATCGCGGATGCCATCCAAAGAGTATTGAAGGGTATCAGAATCATCCTGATCTAAAATAGGAAGCTCTTTTTCAAAAAGTGGTATAACAAATTTCCTAGAAATATCCGCAATAGATAAAATTTCACCAAAGGAAAGATCTGGTTTAGATTCGATTAATTCGCCAATCCTCTCACGAAGTTCAAAGGCGAAAAAATCATAACAAACCTCAGATTCTTCATATTTTTTTTCAGAACCACTAATTTTTACCACCTCCTCATCAAACATAAGAATAACTTTAAAAAGAGGGTGATTGTAACCGATGCTATAAAAAACGTCAAATCTTCAAAACCCTCAACTCCTTAGAAACCGATCCCGTTAAGACCTCCACCTTCCCCTTCTCATTCACATACACCATATCCTCAATGCGAACACCACCTAAATGATCCAAATAAATGCCAGGCTCAATCGTAAACAGCATGCCGGGTTGAATCACGGTTTTAGATCGCTCCGTCACATTCGGATCTTCATGAACCTCCAAACCAACCCCATGACCTGTCGAATGCCCGAATCGATCCGCATAACCCGCTTTTTCAATCACAGCCCGAGCCGCCCGATCGACAGCACTTAGCTTAATACCCACTTTAACCGCCTCAATTGCCGACTGATTGGCCTCCAGAACAGCTGTATAAATTTTTTGTTCAACAGAAGTGGGTTTCTTGGTATAAAACACTCGCGTCATGTCCGTCATATACCGCTGATAACGAATTCCAAAATCAATCAAAACATTCTCCCCTTTTTTTAATTTATTCGGCTCTTTTTGATGATGAACATCCGCCGTGTTTTTTCCAAAACTGATAATCGGAGTAAAAGAAAATTTGTCCGCCCCCAGCTTTCGGCAGATCGAAAATAAATTCCACTCCATTTCATCCTCCGATTGACCGATTTTGATGGTTTTAACAAATTGTTCAAAAGCTTTATTAGCAATCCCCACTGCTTTTCGAATGATCTTAATCTCATCTTTAGCTTTAATCATTCGCTTTTGTTCTACCAAACCGGAAACAGGTTTTAATCGAACACCTTTTAAGGCTTTTTTATAATCCAAGAAACGAGCATGAGTCATGTACTCATCTTCAATGCCCAAATTCTTAAAGCGACCCAATAATTTTTTAAGTCCATTTTTTTGGTCATAAATTTCCACTCCTTTTGGCATTTGCTTTTTAGCCGAACGAAGGTATCGAAAATCAGTGATCAGAACCGCTTTTTTAGGAGTGATTAAGAGTCGACCATTCGTCCCCGCAAAATTGCATAAATAGTAAATATTCTGCGGTTTAGAAATTAAAACCGCACTCAATTTGTTTGTTCGAAGCTGTGTTTGAACATTCTGAATCTGTTTCATATCAAAAAAACTTAAAACAATCACAGTTTAAGTCGTGTCAGCCAAAGGGTCAATTTTTAATAAGCTTAAAACGACCTCTAGCATTTGATACAACCTGAACTTTTTCAGGTTGAGATGTTAAATTCAATTCAGCCAAAGCCAAACGAATGACGGATTCCTGGACACGATTAGATCGCTCAAAATCAAAAGTAGACCTGATAATCTCAGCCACCCTCCATGCCTCGCACGCACTAAGTGACGAGAAGTTCGAGTGAAACCAATTTTTAAAGGTTTCGACTTTAATGCGAAAGTTCTCAATGCGATGAATATTAGCCAAATTAGGAGCAAGATCAGCAACTAATTTTTCCCACGGATCATTCCAAGATTCAGTGTCGCCCCCTCTAATGGAATTCATAAATTTAAAAAATTAATCAGAATACAGTATAAAAGAACTTTTAAATAAGTCAATGGCAAATAAAATTCACACTCGCCCTATTTTTCGGTAAACTAAAGGTCGTCTGTTTAACCAAAAGCCACCATGCCCAACCGAGATCTCATTCGACAAAACCTTTACAACACCCTGAGCGAGACGAATTTTGAGCGACTCGCCAAAGTTTATACGGGAAAAGTAAGGGATATTTACGAAATCGCTGGTAAAAAAATATTCATCACCACCGATCGACAATCCGCCTTCGACCGTATTCTTGCCTCGGTTCCATTTAAAGGAGCGGTTTTAAATCAATTCAGTCAATTCTGGTTCGAAAAAACCAAAGATATTGTTCCAAATCACATGATTGACGTTCCAGACCCCAACGTTATGGTAGTTCGCCCTGTTAAAATCTTCCCAATCGAAGTCGTGGTACGCGGATACATCACAGGCTCTACGGATACTTCTGCTTGGGTGAATTATGAAAAAGGAGAACGTCTCTTCTGCGGCGTTCAGCTTCCAGAAGGATTAAAAAAGAATCAGAAATTCGATGAACCGATTTTAACCCCTACTACCAAAGCAGAAGATCACGATGAAAAGATTTCACGAGAAGAAATTATCGCCCAAGGGCTCGTTCCCGAAGAGAAATGGAATAAGATTGAAGAATATGCCATGGCCATTTTCAAAAGAGGTCAGGAAATCGCCGCTGAAAAAGGATTTATTCTCGTGGACACTAAATATGAGTTTGGTGAAGATGAAGAAGGAAATATTGTATTAGCCGATGAAGTACACACACCCGACAGCTCACGTTATTGGGTAGCTAGTACCTACGAGGAGCGATTCAATTCTGATCAAGAGCCTGAAAATTTTGATAAGGAGTTTCTACGTTTATGGTTCAAAGAAAATTGTGACCCCTATAAAGACGAAACACTTCCTGCTGCCCCTGAAGATTTAGTAGAAGAACTTGCCTTTCGATACATCGATATTTACGAAAAACTAACGGGTCAAACCTTTGAATACAACGCTGAAGTACCCATTGCCGAACGCATCCAAGATAACCTTGATACTTACATCAGCTCCTTATAATTCATAACTCATAATTAACATGCTAGTACCTATTCTAATGGGATCAAAATCCGACGAAGAGCACGCTCGCAAAATAGCGGGACATTTAGGTAAATTTGGTGTCAAAGCAGAGCTTTACGTCGCTTCCGCTCATAAAGTACCTGA
>DAOWGG010000073.1 GCA_030637565.1 Candidatus Peregrinibacteria bacterium
GCGCTCAATCATCTCTAATCCTGCGTTCAAAGCTGCCAAAAAGACCATAGAAGAGGATCCACACATACCACCACCAAACATCCATTTAGACTCACCTTCGGCAATCACCCAACCATAACGGAAATCCCATAAGTTTTTATCAGAAATAATCTTCCAATAATCAAGTACATCCCCTGGCATAAAAACCTTTCCATCCATCTTTAAAACTCCCGTGGTTAGATTGTGTTTCCGATAAGCCTCATTATGACTATAATCGTAAGAATAACGATATAGGACATCCTGAAGGCTATATTCTCGAACAGCACGACTGACTTCTGGATTTAAATCAGGACGCTGCCGTAGAACAAAGGGGCGTTCCTCAAGGGAAGTTTTCAATTTACCAAAAGCTTTTAAGTTACGCTTTGTTTTTGTTTTATAAACCGCTTCTTCTGATGTGAGCTTTTTCTTTGAACTCAATCGATCAACAATCTCTTGAAGGTTTTTTTGAATCAATGAAATTTCGGAAAGATTATGATAATTACCAGCGGTAACCTCTTTATAGTCAATCATCATTCCTTCACGAAATGATTGTCCAAGATTAGCCTCAACAACAGTGTTGCGATAAAGGAAATCTTGAAAAACCTTATAAGTAATAATGTTATTTGAAAGAAGGTTTAAACGCCTCGCTTCAAGCCATGAACGAAGGTGATCATTGGAAAGAAGAGGGTACTGTTTTTTTAAAAGCGTTGGTTTTTTATAATACTTAAGTTTAAAAAACCAATTTAAAAAATCTTTCTGAGAAAGTATTTCATCCGGGTTAAAATATTCCTCATCACAATCGAAAAGATTCAAGTCACAAGCCCGCTCAATATATCCAAAAGCAAGCGAGTCTGTCTTCACATCCTTGAAGATAATATCAACATTCTTATTTGATTGAGCATCAGGAAAATATTTCAAAAGAGTACTCAACGCTTTGATTCGTGGAACAAGCTTATCTTGATTACTCTGATGAACCAAAAGGCCAAACTGACTTGAGAAATCATTACTAGACTTCGCATAAGAAGCTGGAGCCAAAAGACCAATCAAAATAGAAAAGCCAAGTGTTAAACCGATAATGCGTAAAGTGGCTTTCAAGATACTAACTCATTAATAAAATAATCAGTACATTATAACACGCATTCTCCCCCGAATCAACACTAATGTATCGGGCTGGCATTTTGCCAACGAGATTCCCGTCCATTTTCAACCCATATCCAATTTGAAGGAGTGTGAAGCTTCTTTTGATTGGGCAATCCAAGATACCAACCATTCTTCAAATCTTCCGCCCCAAGTCGCACCAATTCATCTAACTCATTTACTAAAATACAACCCTGATCCTCAATCCATCGGGTTTCATTTGGGCAACGACAAACACTATCGGAAATATGCTCACAGTGAGGCAATTCACGCTCAATACAAGAAACAACAAAATACCCTGCTGTTTCTCGACAAAGTTCATCAATTTGAATATCGTTAACTTCCTCAAGGGCATTAGGACTGATCCAATAAGACTGGAAACCATCTTTTTTCCATATCCAAGAACTGGGCGTTCCCCACTTTTTTTCATTTTCACGAGCATAATACCAACCACGCTCAATATCTTCAGTGGTAATATCCTCACCTTCTAAATCCTGATCAATGCGGTCAATCATCCCAGCAATATCTGTCTTCGGCTTTTTGGCAACTGCTTCCGTACTACCAAGAAGATTGGCCTGAAGCGCCTTAGTCGGGATTGAAGGTCCTTTCTTTGGAATCCGTGGCCCAGAAGCATTCAAAGCCGTCTGATCCTGAGTACAGGACGACAAAAGAAAAAGAGCAATGATGAGAATAAATAAACGTTTCATAGTTACAAAAATAGTGTATCTGATTTCAAACAAATTACAAACATTTGACTTCACAGAGTCTTTTTGTAAAATGGAGTGGCACATTCGGGAGTCGCCAAGTGGTAAGGCACTGGATTTTGGTTCCAGCATTCGTAGGTTCGATCCCTACCTCCCGAGCCATCATAAAATTAGATTTCGGCTTTTGTAAGCGCCTACGTATATCTTCGTCGCTTACTTCAGCCTACATTTAATTTTACTCATTCCCAAAAAAATACCCCCCTCCTTCCTCAAAACCTCCTCGCATTTTTTTGGGGCCCGCTATCTCAGGGGCAATTCTTTGAATTTCGCAAGCAATTTTTTATTATTATAATCGTACTTGAGACTCGCACTCGCACTTGAGACTTAATTGTACTCCTGCATCGCTTCTTCAACCCCCTCTTTCCATAAAACCTCAAACAAATGAGGAAGCTTTTTAACATTCCCCTCCATTAAAAGCTTTTCCTCATCGGAGAGCTGTCCCAAAACATAATCTTCTAAAGCTCCTTTAAAAGGTTCCAACGCTGCAATCCCCAATCGAACACGAATAAAATCCTGAGAACCAAGTTCCTGAGTCACCGATTTCATACCATTATGACTACCTGGCGAACCAGAAGGTCGTACCTTCAAATTACCCGACGCAATATCAACATCATCATAAATCACAATCACATCCTCCAAAGGAATTTTGTAAAACTGAGCCACCGATCGA
>DAOWGG010000020.1 GCA_030637565.1 Candidatus Peregrinibacteria bacterium
GTAACTTAAAAATCGGAGAAAAAAACAATTTCACAGTTAAAGCCTACGACGGTGATGATAATTTAATTGGAGAGGCAAGTATTGTGATCGATGTGGAAAGCGGAGCATCCGCAGCCCCTGTGATCACCATTCCGTCCGACAGCGGCAGCTACACCACATCACTCGACACATTGGTGGTGGGTGGAAGTGTAGGAAAATGGGTAACTCGCATGTATGTGAACGACAAAGAAATCAAAGACTACATTCCAGGCAGTCAAAAATTCCGATCCTCCGTTAAGTTGAATGCAGGTGAAAATACTTTTGTTGTCACCGCTGAAAAAGCAGGAGAGCCTGCTGGAAAAGACACAATTAAAATAACATTCACTCCCTAAATATCATCTCAGGCTTTAAGCGGTATTTTAAAAAATAGTATGGAAAAACCAGATCAATTACCAGTCACAGAAAAACAAGTGCTAATAGAAAAAGCACTAGAGGATCTAGTGACTCTTTTTGAAGATTGGTCTGATGAGGTGCCGAAGGAGATATTGCGTGGAAGAGGGGAATATAAGGTTAGAGTTAACTGGTGGAGCACGGTCACTGCTTGGCTTTATGTAATTAAAGAAAAAGAGCTCATTGAAGAAAAAGGATTAACGACGAGGATTGAAGGTTTTTTAGGAACCTATTCAGGTCGGGATTACTGGAAGAAGGGGCGCAAGCGTACCACCAAAGAGGATATTGCTATCGCCAATAGTGTATTAAAAGATGTAATTGCTCATTTAAAGAGGTGGAGCTAATTTTTAAAAACATGCCCTGCCCCCTTTGTAATTCCAAAGAAACTCAAAAAATCCACACCGATGCCCATCGGGATTATTTTAAGTGTAATATTTGTAAGCTTGTCTTTGCTCCGCCCGAATTCCATCTGTCCGCGACTGATGAAAAAGAACGTTACAATCTGCACGAAAACAACCCCGACAACGCGGGCTACATTCAGTTTTTAAAACAATTCATCGATCCGATGATGAAAAGGGTAGAGAAGGGGGGTGAAGGCTTGGATTTCGGATCGGGCCCCAACCCCGTTCTCTCGACTTTATTTAAAGAAGCGGGCTATTCAATGGATATTTACGATGTATTTTTCGAAAAAAACGAATCAGTTTTCAATAAAACTTACGACTTCATCACCGCCACCGAAGTGCTGGAGCATCTGCATCAGCCATTAAAAGAAATTGAGAAATTGTGGAGCTCGTTAAAGCCCAAAGGCACATTGGGAATCATGACGAAGTTCTTAACAGATGATCAGGATTTCTCTCAGTGGCGTTACAAAGACGACCCCACGCACGTTTGCTTTTTCTCCGAAGGCACCTTCCACTGGCTCGCCAACCATCTAAACGCCACACTGGAAATCCCCAAGGAAAATGTGGTATTTTTAACCAAGTGACAAACTGTATCCCATGTCCTTATAAAAAATGATCCGCATTTCAGGCCTCAAGAAAAACTTCGGACAGCAAACGCTTTTTACGGATGTAAATTTAACCATCGGCGATAGTGAAAAGATCGGACTGATCGGACGAAATGGATCGGGAAAGAGTACGTTTTTAAAAATGTTATTGGAACCCGCTGATTCCATGGACGGAACGATTGAGTTCTCCCGAGGAATGAGAATCAAGGCATTGGAACAGGATTTAAATTTTTCCGAAGACACCATCCTCAAGCAGGCGTGTACATCAATGCCCAAAGGGGCTTTTGGTGATGAATGGAAAGCGAAATCAATTTTGATGGGGCTTGGGTTTACCGCCGACGATTTTGAAAGAGCCCCCGGTGAATTCAGCAGTGGATTTCAAATCAGAATCCGTTTGGCCGAAGCGTTGGTGTCTGAATCCGATTTACTATTGCTAGATGAACCCACCAACTATCTCGATATCCTGTCACTGCGATGGCTCTCTCGCTTTTTAAAGAGCTGGAAAGGAGCATTCATCCTCATCACGCACGATCGTCATTTTATGGCGGAGGTGGTCACTCACACCGTTGGAATCCATCGGCAGAGGATGAGAAAAATGAAAGGAGGGCCACAAAAGTTGATGGATCAAATTAAAATGGATGAAGAGGTATATGAAAAAACCCGTCAGAATCAGGCGAAAAAGCAGGAAAAAACCAATGAATTCATTCGCACCTTCCGCGCGGGCGCCCGTTCAGCAGGTTTGGTTCAATCTCGCATTAAATCATTAGAAAAACAGAAGATCGGAGAAAGACTTGCCCGAATTCCTGAAATCAAATTCCATTTTCATTCCGAACCATTTCGAGGGAGTGTTCTTTTGGAAGCAAAAGACCTCAATTTTGGATACGAAGAAGAAAAACAGCTCGTCCAAAACTTCTCGCTCGTCGTTCACCCAGGCGATCGAATCGCGGTGATTGGGAAAAACGGAAAAGGGAAGTCCACCTTATTAAAGCTCCTCAGTGGAAGGATAAAAACCGATAGTGGAAAGGTAAACAAACCCAAAACCATGAAAATAGGGTTTTTTGGCTCCGACACCAAAGGAGAATTAAGCGAAAGCATTTCCATTCTAGAGGAAATGGTGGGTATTCCCGGTGTCAGCGAACAGGAAGTTCGGAATTTATGCGGTTCTCTTTTGTTCACGGGTGAAGCCGTCAAAAAAAAGATCTCCACCATTTCAGGAGGGGAGCGAAGCCGTGTCTGCTTGGGGAAAGTAATTCTCCAAAACTCCCATTTGCTCATGCTCGATGAGCCCACCAATCACTTGGATATGGAGTCTTGTCAGGCACTCACTAAATCCCTAAAAGATCACAAAGGCGCCGTGTTGTTCGTTACTCACGACGAAGACATGATCTCCAATTTAGCCAATCGTTTGGTGATCTTCGATCAGGGAACAGTAATTGTAAAAGACAAAACATACGAAGAATTCCTATCGTCCGAAGGTTGGGCGGAAGAAGACGAAGGCACATTCAAATTCGCCAAAAAACACAGCAGCAGCAAACAGGAATACCTCGACAAAAAAGCCCAAAAACAACGTCTACGCGCGATTCGAAAAGAACAGGAGAAATTAGAAAAAGACATTGGAAAGCTCGACCGACAAAAGGAAAAAAACGCCGAAGCGTTAGGCACTGCCTGCACCGAAAAAAACCACGACCAAATCCGCGACCTAGGAATCAAGGCGAAAGAAATTACTGATTCCATCGATCAAAGTTATCTAAAATTGGAGGAATTGATGAATGAGGAGGGGGAGATTGAGAAGGGGTTGGAGGGGTAGGAAATTGTTGTCGGGAGTGAAGACAATTGGTATATTGAGGTATGGAAGTTGGCTCATAGAAAATCATTACTCATACTGACAGCATGAAAACGTATTCAAAGAAGCAAATTAATAGGGCGGGGGAAGCATTAATCCTAAAAAAAGAGGTCCTTCTTAATAAACAAAAAAAAGTTTTAGATATACTTGTAGAGTCTTATAATATACTCGATTTCTTTAGATCAAGGCATAGCTTTCCGCTTAACATTGTCCAAAATGCACTAAGGCGCTTTGCGTGCAGAATTGATAAAAAAGCAGTTATATCTCAAAGGTTAAAAAGAGCCCCCTCAGTAATAAATAAGCTAAAAAGATATCCTGAGATGAGCCTGGTAAGAATGCAGGATATTGCAGGCTGCAGAGCAGTTTTAGATAACATTGAGCAAGTTAAAGAGTGCGCTAAGAATTTAAAGGAAAGTAGAATGCGCCATGTTCTAAGACGTGAAGATGATTATATTCTTAATCCAAA
>DAOWGG010000120.1 GCA_030637565.1 Candidatus Peregrinibacteria bacterium
ACTTCCACCCATTCACTAATCGACGCCAAAGGTGATTCACCCGTTCCCGTTGGTTCGTATTTTTCAACATCAGGAAGTAAAAGTGGAAGATCTTTTTCTTCCAAAGGAACCGCTCCGCATTTCTCACAATTAACAATCGGAATCGGCTCACCCCAATAACGCTGACGACTAAACACCCAATCTTTCAATTTATAATTCACCGCCCCATCCCCAATTCCCTTTTCCTCCAACCATCGAATAATTTTGAATTTTGAATCTTCGACATTCAGTCCATTTAAAAAATCAGAATTAACCAATTTGCCATCCTCTATATAAGCTGCCGAAAGGACATCACCCCCTTCAATCACCTCAACAATTGGTAAATCAAATTTTTTCGCAAACTCCCAATCTCGCTCATCGTGACCTGGTACCGCCATAATCGCCCCCGTTCCGTAACCCATCAGTACATAATCCGCAATCCAAATAGGGATTTCCTCGCCGTTCACTGGATTGATCGCATAAGCCCCAATAAATTCACCCGATTTATCTTTATTCAAATCCGTTCGCTGTAAATCCGATTTCATCAGCGCCGCTTCCTTATATTTCTCCACCGCCTCTTTTTTATCTTCCGCTACTAACTTGTAAACCAAAGGATGTTCAGGGGAAAGAACCATATAGGTCGCCCCAAATAAAGTATCTGGTCTTGTGGTATAAACCTCAATTTTTTCATCACTATCTTTAACTTTAAATTGGACATTCGCTCCATAACTTTTCCCAATCCAATTGCGCTGCTGAATTTTGATCGGCTCCGGCCAATCCAGCTCTTCCAAATCATCCAACAAACGATCTGCATAATCAGTGATTTTTAAAACCCACTGACGAAGCATTTTTTTAGTGGTTTGCTCCCCACAACGATCGCATTTCCCATTCACTACCTCTTCATTTGCCAAACCGGTTTTACAGCTCGGACACCAGTTAATAGGTAGTTCGGATTCATAGGCTAAACCTTTTTTAAATAACTGCAAAAAGATCCACTGAGTCCATTTATAGTAATTCGGATCAGTCGTATCCACTTCACGATCCCAATCATAGCTAAAACCAATGGATTGAATCTGCTTTTTAAACGTTGCGATGTTCTCTGCCGTTACCTTAGAAGGATGCTGACCCGTTTTAATGGCGTAATTCTCCGCAGGAAGCCCAAAAGCGTCCCACCCCATCGGATGCATCACATTCACCCCCTTCATTCGCTTATAACGACAAATAATATCCGTGGCTGTATAACCTTCTGGGTGACCCACATGCAAACCAGCCCCACTGGGGTAAGGAAACATATCAAGCACATAGTACTTTTCCTTCTTTTGGTCAATTTCAGACTTAAAGGTTTTATTCTTCAGCCAATATTCTTGCCACTTGGGTTCTATTTTGGAAGGGTCGTACATGATTTTCAGAGTTAAATAACAACAAACAGTATATCGGACTTTCCTTTTTTACTGAAGAAATAAAAGTAAATACTTTACACATTCATTTAAACATGTTATAATAATACGAAATCATTAATAAAAACCTTAACCATGTTTAACTCAAAAAGTCACGAAACACCTCGAGAGCCCTCAAAAATAGAAACAATGAGAGGGGGAATCTCGGACCTCATAGAGGGATCAAGAGAAACAAATAATGGTGTTTACAACTTAAACAACCCTCAGCTCAGATCAAGTCGACAAAGACTAAAAAGAAAACTTAGGCGGATGATAAGTTAATCACTCGACCTTCCTCAGTCTGGAGAGCAACTCCTTCTTTCTCGGTCAGAAAATGCTGTTGATATGAAGTAATTTCAGTGGCACGAAGACACCGATTGATCACATGCATTAGAAATTCTATTTTTTCAGGAGTTCCTAGCTCAAGGTCAAAAGCTCGAGCATGCTCAGGTAAAACATCTTCCTCTTTATAAAGCAGAGGAAGCACCTGACCAGCAAGAGCCTCTTTCATGTGCCTTAAATTGAAATGGGCCAAATTCAAAATCCGATCAGCAAGCACCCTTGGAGATTCACCCCCCTCAAGCATATCGAGAATCGTCTCCATTTCATCCATTTCAATAGAATGATATGAACCATCTTCCACCCCCGTCTTAGGAGGTGCCCCACGAAGAGTGTTAAAAGTTGCCATTCGGCTCTGAACCCCATTAAAAAGTCGTTCGTTGGTATGAGGCTGAAATTTTTTATCAAGCTGATCAAATCCCTGAATCATTTCATTAAAAATTAACTCAAGCTTTTCAATAGAATCTTTACCCGAAATACCATTTTTATCAACAAGATAATCAATTCCATCAGTCTGAAAATCTTGAATAAGCCCCTTTATCTTTTCTGTTAAAGAATCACAAAAACGACTATAAGCCTCCTTTAGGTCATCAGGAATAAAGGTCTGAACATCTTTTAAGTGGCTTGAAAGATGGGCAGGAAAAGATGAAAAAATATCCTGAATGGCATTAAACCCAGAAGTAAGCTCCTGAAACTCCTTAAGAGACGCATGAATATTCAAACGACTTTCTCCAATCTTACGCATTCTATCGCCACTATCATCGCCAGAAGTCATAGACACCTCACGAACTGCCTCATATAAAAACTGATCCAACTGTTTCTTGGTCTGATTAACATCAAAAGGAGGGGGAGATGGAGCCGATTCAACCCCCTGACTATTCACAACACGAAGAAGAACATTTCTTAAGCTATGAGAATAACTTTCTTTCCCTTCATTGGAGGAGAGACTGAAAAGTCCTTTAGGTACTTCTGGCATTTATTTTTATTTAACTTCACCCACATTTTAAAATACCCTGACCATAAAGTCAAAGAGCTATCCAAAAGAAGTAATAAAAAATTATTTTTTACCCTTCTTGTGATTTTTTCTTTTTTCCCTTTCAAGAAGATCTTCCTTAATCTCTTTCTTAATTTCTTTTAATTCCACTTTTTTAACATCCTCTAATAAATCAGCAACCATATCTTTTCCACCCAAACCAAAAGCCAGCCCTCCAGCCATCGTCAACATTGCAATAAAACCGACAAAAAGAATGTTGATTAGAATTTCAGCAATCTGCAGCTGAGAAAGAGCGGCTAGTACTGCAAAAGCAACAATGGTATATCGAGCTGCTAAGCCAAGAACATTGGCTGTATTTGCCTTCGCAAAACTAAGAGAAGTAGCAATAACTGCTTGAAGTGTATGTCCAATACGAATACCTACCAACATAATAAACAAAGCAATAATAACCTCAGGGATATAGCCATAAATAACCGATAAAAATTCAGCTATTTCTGTTAATTTAGCAATCTTAGTCGCTTCAATGAAGAATAAAAAAATCAAATACCCCTTCACACCCGAAGCAATCACCGCAGAAGGAGTTTTTTTAGTCTTCGTTCGATCCAAAAAATGTTTTAAGCCAATCTTATCAGCAATTGTTTCCAAGTGGATTTTATGCCCCAAATTTACAATCGCTCGAGACGCTACTTCTGCTAAAATCCAACCGAACAAAAGCACAGCTATCGCCCCCAAAATAAAAGGAGCCATCTCAATCGTTTTTTCCAATTTAGAGTTGATCGCATTGATAATTCCTGTCCCAATTTGTAAGAAAATAGCCTCCATTTAGTTCAATTGTTAAATTTATCTTATTATTATACCAAAAAAACGCCTAAAACTCAAGGGAGTAAGCTAAAAAAGTGGGGCGAGTGATGGGTCTCGAACCCACGACCTTCTGGACCACAACCAGACGCTCTAACCAACTGAGCTACACCCGCCACGTTTTAGCCAGCCCAGTTTAACGCTTTTAATAAAAAATCTCAAGAAGTATTTAAAGCACCTTTATTTTACTAAAAACTACCAACAATCGCATACCATTCATAAAGCCCGTACATTCCCCCACCTTTCCAAAAGGTTAAAAGGGATTCGGAAGATAATGTACGGTTTCCGGGGAGTTCACCATTATCAACAGTAATAAATTTAGATGGAGATGGAAGCGGGGGAGAAACAAAAGCCTCATCCTCCACCACACGGTTATCATGAGACTAGCTCACCCCGCTTCCATCATAAGTGGTGACCGACCGGTCACCACACCTTCACTATCCAGTGTCCACCATCTTAACGGGCACCTGCCCTTTCTCCCAACAAAAGCCTGCCCCCTTCAAATCCAACAACGTTTGCTCCCTATTTTTAAGGTGGGTCTCAACATCAAGAATGAGAGTGCTTAACTTATTCGAATGTAGCGTCAGGCGACTGGCAGAGATGGGGTTATCACCCCAATCAACAGCTCCTGCCAATTCGTTCTGACAAGAAATCAGACGATCAAGAAAGCCCCGAATAATCTCAACCTCCTCTAGCAATTTGGTGATTTCAACTCGGATAGACTCAAAGAGAATAATCTCTTCCTCACGGCGGCTGATCCGCCTGAC
>DAOWGG010000063.1 GCA_030637565.1 Candidatus Peregrinibacteria bacterium
CTACGGGATCAATGGTCGGCGCATTCACATCATAAGGAATAGTTAGAGCGATTCCATTACTTTCCACTCCAAATTCATTTTTAGAAATCACATTAAAACTATTGATTCCTTTTTCAAACTTAAGCGAAGCCTGCCAAATCACCTGATCATTCATTGGTACCACCTCTTCTCCATTAATCCACACACTCATATAAGGTGCTTTGGTACCTGTGATGGTGAACGGATTGGCTTTAATGGGCTGATCAAAATCATCCACCGTCGGCGCTTGAGCTAAGTAAGTTAGATTCAATTGAACGCTCTCCCCTGCCTGATTCAAACGATCTTCCGCATGAATCTCAAAGCTGTTTTGTTCAGCTGGCAAAGCAATTTCATATTGCCAGTTTGCCTGATCGTCAATCGGCACTGCCTCCTCTCCATTAATCCAAATGCTCGTATTGGTTCGCTTGGTTCCATTGAGCAAAATACGTGTTGAAGTGGTTGGATTCTCTACAGGCTCGATAACTGGAGCTGGAACATCATAGGTGATGGTTTGAGTGATGCGCTTACTGGCCGTTTCAACATCTTCTTTGGTGTAGAATTCAAAGATATTGTCCCCCACAATTAAATCCGCTGAATATTCCCACTCAGTTTCAGGTCCAGCGGGTAAAATTTCGATCCCATTCACCCACATCGCTAATCCTGCCTCTTTCGTTCCATTAAATACGATTGATGGATCCTCAATTTGCCCTTCCGATACTCCTTCAATCGGATTCACAACTGGAGGTTCAATAAGCGCTCGTACCACTTTAGCAATCTTTGTACTGCCAGCAAAAATATATTTCACTTCCTTACTTCCATCAATTTCATAATATTTATTAGGGTAATATTTATCTCCTTTTTTAAGTCGCTGATTGGCTTCGTCGTAAAAATAATTTGTTCCATCGCCACTTTGAGTCATTCTTCCGCGGTAATTATAAGTGAGTATATCTCCATTGTGATCGGTCATGTTTCCACTTAGGTCGTAGTCATAACTGGAATCGCCCGCTTTGGTCACTGCATGCGGATTGTGGTGACGATATTCCATCAATCCCACATCCGATTTAAACACCATATTCCCAATCGCATTGTATTGATAATTCATGGTTGTGAATTCGTAATTACCCGTATTGGTATAGCGAGCTTCCGTGAGTCGATATAAGTCATCGTATAAATAATCCACGTCTTTTGATGTAACCGCACTACTCTGATCAACCAATTTCATTAAATTCCCCATTGCATCGTAGTTGTACTGAAAATCCTGCAACCGAACCACTCCATGCTGAAGGGTTTGCCGTTGCTTTAGTCGATACATTTCAGCAGGTTCATAAGTGCTGGTTGTTACCATTTGTCCTCCGATACGAATTTTAGAAAGTTGTCCCAGTGAAGTCACTTCAAATTGATCTGCAAATACCTTATCACCACTATAAACTTTGCTGAGCTGATGAACTGAGTCGTAGCTGTAGAAAACTTCCATGTCATCTGGATACATCATTTTCTTCACCCCTCCCATCAGGTCGTATTCGTACGTAAAAGTAAAATCCCGTCCATCAATTTGTTTCTGATCTCGCAAAACTCGCCCTAATAAGTCATATTCATAATTATGCTGATAATTATTAGAGCTTACTGTACTCAGTCGGCCAATAGCGTTTTGCCCCTGATCATAAAGAAACGTAAATTCAGTTCCACTTTCTCCTAAAAAGTCTTCCGAAATCATACGGTCTAACTCGTCGTAAGTATATTGGATGGTTTGATTAAGCGGATCCGTTCGCTGAATAAGATTGTTATTTTCATCGTAGCTATATTGCCATATTCCGTAGTTTTGGCCGACTGCATGAGCATCGGTTTGAGTGAGGCGTCGTCCGAAGTTATCGTAAGTAAAATCCCTCACATTATTCAAAGTATCCGTGATTTGAATTAAATTCCCAATTGAATCATAACTGTACTTAGTTCGATTAATACTAGAATCTAAATGTTCGCCAACTTCTATTAATTGCCCACGAACATCAAATTTAAAATCTTTTATTTTTCCGTTAGGATCAGTAAGAGTTTTATCCCATATATCATATTGAGTGGATGTCGTACCAAGTGGATTTACAGCTGTCAAAACTTGTCCGAGAGCATCATAGGTAAAGTTGGTTCCAATTCGATTTTCATTAATCCCCTCAAATCCTGTTGATCCACTGAAGTAGGGCTGAATTGATTTTTTAATATTTCCGCGTTTATCAAAAATAGTAGCGGTAGTAGACCATTTCCCATCGGAGCTTTCAGATTTTGTCTCAATAGAACGCCCCAATCCATCTAGGTAGGTATAAGAAGTCACCTGAATTCCATCATCGTTATGAGTCGTTGATTGAATAGAGCGTGGCATGCCGGTGTCTCCATAAACAATGGTTTGATTGGTTACGAGCGAACCGGAATTTGGATGGCTGATCTCGGTTTTTATTAAACGCCCCAATCCATCAAATGTATTTTTTGTTACAGCATCATTCGCATCCGTTGATTGTAACAATTGGCCTGTTGCAGCATCGTAACTCATTGTTGCCGTATGCCCCAAGGCATTCGTTTGAGTGAGGGGGTGCAAATTTAGTGAATCATACGTAAAATGGCTGGTATTCCCACGTGGATTTGTCTGGCTAACGGGTAATCCAAACTGATTATATTCAACTGTATTCGCTATAAAATTATTAGTCGTATTCAGCCATGTCTCCATTCGAGTTTGATTTCCGATTGCTACATTTCCAAAATCAAGATTGTCGTAGTAGGTTCGACTGTGACCAATGAGCTGATTAGTATTATCGAAAACCTTTTGTTCAATAGGAAGGCTCACCAAATAGTCCGTTAGATTTTGAGTGAAAGTATTTTCCTGTTTAATCAAATCATTTTCGATATCTCCAAAAGCACCATCGTTGCCGTTCAGTTGAACTTCACCATAATCAATGGTAAGCGTCGGATTTCCATATCCATCATATTGAAAAGCTTGGGCTGTGGATCGATGAGATCCATTTTCAGGATTATAATTTACGGAAACCGCTTGTTCTAAAAAGGGATAAAATCTGTTATTTCCTAAATTATTTTTCTGATAACGATTAATCGTCGCTCTCACTAATCGATTTTGATCATCGTAAGCTTCAGACCGATACACCGCTCCTTTTTTACTGATGTGATCGTCGAATTCACCATTGGCTGTGTCAGCGACACTGCCTTCCCCTTGATGATAATAAGATTTACTTACATATCCTAATCCATCTGTTTTGGTTACGATTCGAAATCCAGCCATCTCACGATCATTCACTGAATTATAATGATAGTGTCCATCCTCATAAAAATAATCGACTGAGCTTGAGCGCCCCATTCCATCGTGAGTTGTTATTTTACTGACCGTTGTGGTGATAATAGGTAAATTTGGGTTCGCTTGTGTCCCATCGGCCTTTAAATACTGAGCCGATGTTTTATGCTCCAAATCCACTCGCCCTCCTTGGCTCGTGTGAATGGTTTTTAGAAAGTATGGGCGACTTCCCTTGTTGATAAAAACTTTTTTTGTAAAATATTTGTTAACATTCGCATATTCTTTAATATCTTGTTCAAGGCTTTGAATGACATCGGGTAATAAATCTCCATTCAAATCCACAATACGCACTCCTGAATCTCCGAAGTAACTATTATTAAAAACACCCAACAGAATTGGAAATTTGTTTTGATAAGTTTCACCTCCTATTCCTTTGTTAAGGACAAGCGTATTGGTATCAGTATAGCCCGCGTTGGTGTAAGTGCGGTAAGAATCAATGCTATCCATCATCCCATCCCCATTGGCGTCAAAAGAGCGGTGAGTATTCGTTTCTTTTCGGGTGAAAGAGCATTGGTTGCCTGGCGGATTTTCAAGCCATCCTCCTTTGCCATCATTAACCCATGTTGACCCACTATTTCTATAATGAAAGTCGGCTAATCCATCATAGTTGCAATCCTGAACGAATGACTTTCGACCCATTATTTGATCGTATTCGCTGTCATCAATAATCGATGCAGGAGCTTCCCATAAATCAGTTAGATCACATGAATTTCCGTCATGATTAAGGCAGGTATTCCTTGTCCATTCAGATCCTGAACCTCCACCATAATAAACCCCTCGGCTCTGAATCATATCGACAAGACCATCTCCATTCAAGTCAGCCAAAGAAGCACCATTATCAGTTTTCCCGGGCATACGATCACCCATAGGAACCGTAATGGTATCTTCATAATTTTGACCATTGTTTAAACTAATACGGCTATAAGTTCTGGTGCCGATACGATCAGCATTGAGGCCGATATAAGATTGCACAAGATCGGCTCGTACATCTCCATCAAAATCAATAGCCTTTCGGTATACACTTGGAATTCCTTGGTCGGGAGTAGTGCCAGGTCTCGGATAGGTTCCATCTTCGTATTTCCAGCCTCCTTGCAAATCACTCACCGCTCTTTTTCGTGGTCCTGATGTGCTTGAGCCACTCGTAAATTCAAAATCATGCATTCCATTCCCATTCATATCCCATTCATAAACATTCATTGCTCCTCCGCATGTATGGTAACAGTGTTCAAAGGTCCACGTCGGCATGTAATCAGTGGTTTCCTCCCATCGTACATCCGATGGAGTATAGTCAAATTTTGTTGCTGGCAATGAAGTCGCTTGTCCGCTTTTTGTGTATCCGATTTCCTGAATTTCCTGAATAGTTTGTTTAACAATTGGGTTAATATTGGTGTATTTTAAATTGTATTCACGGCGTAGATTTTCTTCTGAATAAATTGAAATACCGGTCACCAAGTATTTAGTATCGGTTCGAAAGCCTCTTTCGTAACCAAAATAAGGATCTGGCCTTACCTCGCCCGTTTCATCATTTGCAAAAGGCAAAAACCGAACTTCAAAAATTCCATCATTGGTTCCATGACCGGTGTAATGAATGGTTTTTGGATAAATCCTATTATCCACCTTAAAATAACTGTACCGAATAAAATTATCATTACGATCCCGAATTTCTTCGAGCATCCATTGGTAAGTTCGAGATGGATCATCCAAATCAAATTGGCGTGTGTCATCCGTGAGTCCAAATTTATATCGTGTTCCTTGTTTGTCAGTAATCAGCCAGCTGTTATCGGTTAAAAATTCATATTTAGCAAAAGAATTTTCGACCCTTTGTCCATAGTGTCCATGAACACCATCAACGAGCTGGGTGGCGATTAGTTCACCGCTACCAGCAGGAGAATTCACCACAAAATCATTTCGGTTGTACAAGTTTTCAACTCCTTTTTTATTTACCCTCTTAATGGAATAGGTATTTAAATTCCATCGGTATCCCACAATATTGTCATGAGATGAATCCTGACTGTTATAGGCCAGTTGAATTCCAGGAGTCATTCCATTTCGTCCCGCAGGAATTGAAATGGGGTAATTATAAATGGCCGCACCAGTAAATTCGCCCACTTGAAAATTGCCACGCATTTGCTTAATGCTTTGCATGGGGTCAGTTTTATTACTATTGTCTGGCGAATAAACGTCATCAGCCGCTTGAGCAAATTGTAGTAAAAATAAATTAATAAAAAGAACGGGGATCAGGGCAACTGATAAAGTCCTTTTGAAATTTTTCATAATGAAAATAAAGAAAATAAATTAGTTAATTTGACTGTTAAAACTACTCCTCTCTTGTCTTCTCCTCCACCAAATACCCCTCAAGCTGAAGAATCATTTCGCGCATGGCGGAATTCATTAACACGATGTTTCGGATTGCCTTCATAAGAACCTCTTGTTTTTGCTTATTCATAAAACCCACACGATTAAATATTATTAGTCGGGTGGGCAAAAATGATTAGGCAAACTTTGATTGGGGAGATTCCTGATGAATTTATATTAAGTAATTCAGGGAGATGATTTACTGTTAATTCAGGGGCGACGGCTTGCATTGAATGGTGCTGGACGGCGCGTCAGGCTGTTCACTTTAGACTAATGTTTACAACTTGTCAATAGTATTTTAAAATAACTAATTAATTACAGAGTGAAAAAATCAGTCAAAATCCATTTATATTATTGCGAAGGAATCTAAACAAGCAATTACTTCAAATGCAGATTTAGAATCAGAAAAGCCTGTCAGGAAAAAGCTTGACTTTTTTATAAAATATAGTACAATGAATAACCTTAATGTAACAAATAAATGTTACATGTGTAAAACATAAAGCTGAATATTAACTTTAATTCACTCCTATGACCCCTCCACTAAAAGCCCAACCAGATACAACCCCTATCGCAGATATTGATAGCCGAAAAAATGTTCTTCGTGTTATTGATGGGGGAAATAATATTAGTTTAGCCGATGAAGCTGAAAAAGGCGGAGGCATCATGAGCACCTTAGCTCGATCAACTCGTATGGGTGTCTTTGCCTTAAAACTTACTCTGCCTGCTGTGGTCTTAAGCACGGGCTGTGCAACTGTTGGACAGCAAATTAGCCGTGTCTTCTCATCTCATCGGAAAATTGCATACGAATTGTATCAAGAAAAAGATTACTTAGAAGCGAAGCATCAGATGCAACGGATTTCAGAAAATGAGCTGACCGATGCAGATAGAGAATTGATAGAAAAAATTGAAAGAGCAATTGAAGCAAAATTAAAATTCTTTTTAGAGCAAACGGCCCATTTTGAGGGAGGAAAAATAATGGAAAATAATTATGTTGAAGTGCTAGAGTATTATGAATTAGCTTACGAGTATATGCCATCCGATCACCCACTTCGCAGTGGTGTAAAAAAACGAATAACTGATTTAGGGAAAATAATTGCCAAGCTTCAAAAGAAATATGATGAGGCAGAGGCTACTATTGAAAAACTTTCTAGTGAAAAAGATTTAATTAAAGGTAATCATTATATTAAATTGGCTGCTGCCATTTACATAATGCAAAAAAATGCCGCCCAACTTAATATCGACAATGGTCGTGAGCTATCAGAGCTTTGCCTTGATTTTGCAAAACACTTTTCAAAAAGAAATGAAGAAAAACAAGCTGTTCTTTTCTTTGAAATGGCAAAACGATTGAATAAAAAAGTGATTCCAACCAAGGGAGATAAAGACTTATTCGCTTCTTCAAAATCAGTATTAAAGGAAGGGGAAAGAGAAGTGGAGGTGGTACAACTCAAAGGCTATGGCCGTGAATTTACTGAACTTTACTCGGCTAAAAATCCTGATCGAAAAAGACTTTTAGAACTCTCTTACGAGATTTTGGAGCACCCCTATAGGGATGAGTTGGAAGGCGATACCATTGTTGAAGATGCTACAAGAATAAAAGAGGAAGAGGAGCAAAAAATATCAAAGGCAAAAAGAGCGGCAAACGCTCGTGCTCGTGCTGCTCGTGCTCGTGCTACTCGTGCTCGTGCTGCAGCAGCAAAAAAAGCAAAAAGTCTAGAAGGCTTAATTGAGACTGCTAAGGCAGAAAATGTGAAGAAAGAATCAAAAAAACATCAACCTCCTCAGTTAACTGAGGCTGATAAGGCAAATATGATTAAAGAACTTTTGGATGCTGCCGAGAAACTATTCCCAGGTGAAGAAGCGACTGAATTGTATAATGAGGTTCTGAAAATTGACCCAGGTAACTCAGTGGCTAAAGATCGCCTTGGTAAAATTCATGCTCTGCGGCGCCTAAAAGCCCGACAAAGCAAATAAATACACGGAGAGTTCCGGAGAGAAAAACCGCTAGGTTTGTCTTTTCGCGTATATAAAATATAAAAGTGAGCTTGAAAGAGATTGAGCCCGCGTAGTCCCGCATTGCGGAACGAAGCTGGGTGATATTTCTGTAAAGCGAAGACAATATAAGGAAGAGAGAGTTCGTGAGAGAAAAACCGCTAGGTTTGTCTTTCGCGTATACAAAAAGAGCCCGCGAATGCAGGCTCTGCCCACACAGGATGTGCAGGACTTGGTAGGTTCGCCTAACTGGCTTTTTTTTGAATGTCCTTGAGGAATTCAGCGAGCGTGCCATACCTCTTGTTGTGCATCTCGTTGACTTCACCCAGAAAGCGTTCTACCTCTTTCTCGGGATCTTTTTCCTCTTGGATAACGATTGGCAGATCCAGGTGCTTTGCCAAGTGGGCGTGGATCCAGCTTTTCAGCTCGATGAAGTGTTCTTGATCCTCTTCCGTCGGCTCTCCTTTGACGTCGAGCAGAAGATCGTAGATCACTTCGTCGGTGAAGACTTTTTCCAGCAGATGATCACACATGACTTCGTTTTCCTCTTCGGTCGCGAAGCCCCTAACGTGATAAACCTGAATGGGAATCGAATTCCCATCAGTATCAATGATTCCCTTGAGAATTCGACGCCCTCCGCTACGAACACGAAGGAAGCGATTGCCGGTATCGGTCAAAGTAAACTTGTCGATGACGAGTCCACCGGGAGTGGCCAAGCCTTCCACGCGGGAAGCGAGGTTGACTACCGGACCGATCAGACTGTAATCCAGCATGATGCCCTTTGCGCCGATGGCGCCAAGAAGGCACTTTCCACTGGCAATGCCGAGTCGATACTGAAGTGGCTTGGCTCCTTGGTAGGTTTCAATGGCGTAAGCCAGGATTCCCAAAGCTTTCTGAGTGTAGATGGTAGCCCGGACGGCGTTACGAACGTAGTCCTTTTTCAGACTGTCTTCTGGGCTCAGGAAGCCGAAGTGAGCCATGATTCCATCACCGATGAACTTATCGATGATGCCATTGAACTGCCGAACGAACAACTGCCCCATGACGGAGTAGTACCGGTTGAGCGTATGGAAGATCTGTGGCGGAGTCGGTTTCATGGACCACTTGGTGTAGTTCACAGCGTCTCCGAACACGATTGAGAGCTCGAACATCTTACCCTCGTCCGTCGCTTGACCTTTGATGATGCGATCCATGAGTGCGGCATTGGTGAACCGGAAGAACACCTGAATAACCGAAGCCATGTGGTTGAACGCATGCACCAATCGTCCGATGGGAGTCCGAGGACTGTAGTTGCCTTCGATGTGCTGGTTGAAGTTGCCTTCAGCGACAGCTGCCGAAGCCTCCCCCAATCGTGTGATCACCCGAAGTCCGAAGAAGAGGGTGAATATGATTAGAGGAAGGGTGAGTAGAATGAGAGCTCCGTTCACCGAAATGAACTGAACCAGCATCTCACGGACTACTTTGTTCATGGGGGCTCTGTTGAAAACAAAAGCCAGGTACCCAAGCGTCAAAGTGCCTTTTTTGATGCAGTTGCGATTTGCATCGCGTTCTTTACAGTCCTCCATGGTCACTGGGGTGATGATACTCAATTCATCCCGGTTGTCCTTGAGGATTTGCGTTTCTTTAATGCTCGATAGGAATTCGCGATCGATCCCGCGGGCTCCTTTTTGGCGAGCACTTGCAATCAACTCACCTCTTTCGTCGTAAACAAAGGCGCGAGAGATGCTTTCTTTGTCAGTGAACCAAAGTGAGTTCAGCGACTGCTGAAGATTGCGATTTCGCAACTCCAATTCGGGCTGGAGGAATTCCTGGTTGGTGATGACCGCATAGCTGCGGACGATCGCTTCGCCAGAAGCCACTTTTTCCTCGAGGAGCTTGACGCTCGTCTTGGAGTAAGTGAGCATTCCGCCAATTCCCGTAGCGATGGACGAAATCACGAAGAATGCGAGACCGATCTTCCTGGTGAGGGAGAGATGCTTTGGGCTCCAATCGAGGAGGATTTCTTTGATTTTCATGATTGCTCTCTACTTTCTGCGATAAGCAGTAAAATGGTTTTAGCTCTAAAAAAATAAATGTTAGGCGAATTGTAAAAGATCGCTTAGCAGGCGAATCGGTCACAACAAGCCATCAGTAAAAGTTACTGTTTTTAAAAATAACCTATATTGAGGGCTCGTTAGACATAGAGTCAGCAAGCTAAGGCTATTAATTAAATCATTTTTTAGCTAATTTGTCAATAGAACCTCACTCTGAAAAACCATTCGAACTTCGCATTCGATTTTAAATTTTAGAAACAGATCATTCAACTACCACTCATCATCTTCACTTTCTTCGCTCGCTTCGTAGCATTTACATTCGCACTCAAGCTTATCGCAATCTTCACAAGGAGGGCAATTCATTCCACATTCACAATCTTCAAACATGGGGATTGAATTAAATAATAAATTGGCTTTATTATCGCTGTTTTTTATTAATTTTTAATAAAAATTAATAGCAAAAAAATGGCTTATTTAAGCCAAAATTCGATGCCATATTTACAATTTTAAAAAATTATTTATAATAACATTCTATATCAAACTTATTATGGAGAAACCAACTGATAAAATTGGTGATCGTGACGAAGCTGACATCATCGATATCCACTCCCATCTAGGCACTATTATTTATGAATGGGGTAAGGACATTATCGACCAAAAGGGGGTGAAGCCCCAAAGTTCTATCGATTTAGGCTGGATGGCTAAGCTGATGAAATTTGGACAAAAGCCAAGAGAATTAACCGGTATTGCTAGAAAATTAGCGACTTATTCAGGAAGGCAAAGAATTTTTGGGGCAACCCTAGAGAACATGCAAAAAGCACGTGAAGGAACAGGGATAACTAAATCTTGTACTCTACCAGTCCCCCCTAACGTTTGTTTTGATGACCTAAAAAAAGCTGCTAATGCAGACAGTCGAGTGATTCCTTTTACAGGCATTGATTTTAATGAGATGGAAGGATTTGAAGATCGATTGCGTAGTGATGTGGAACATGGTGCCAAAGGGATGAAAATCCATCCCATTATTCAAAATGTATCACCCGTGGATCAGCGGATGCTTGATGTGATGGAGGCGTTTAGTGAATATGATCTTCCTATTCTTTTTCACACAGGCCGTGTTACTTATTATTTTGGAGATGAAAAGAAAAAGGAGAATATGGATTATGGAAATATGGAGCTTATTGAAAAGATGGTGGCAGAAAATCGGGGGAAAACTAAAATTATACTCGGTCATGCAGGTATGGCTGAGTTAGATTACGTTACCGAAAGAATGCCTCAATATCCAAATGTTTTTGTCGATACCACCTTCCAACATCCTCAACGTATCAGTACACTCATCAACGCCTTTGGATCAGAGCGGGTCTTACTTGGTTCGGATTGGCCTTACGGTGACATGCAGCTTGCAATCGATTGTGTTCGTGAAGCCACACAAGATGAAAAAGAAATTCAGGCACGAGTCTTTCGAGAAAATGCAAAGAATCTTCTTCATCTAGGTTAATTTCGCAGGTCAGCCTCTTTAAACAAAAAACACCTCAACTCGAGATGTTTCTTAGTTTTTTAATGGCGGAACGGACGGGACTCGAACCCGCGACCTCCTGCGTGACAGGCAGGCGTTCTAACCAACTGAACTACCGCTCCACATTGCTAAATTGCGGAGTTATTGTAGACAATAGCGCTTGCTTTGTAAATAAGAATTTTATTTATACTGATTGATTTAAACTTGTAGATGTTTTTTGATGTACCTCCTCTTTATTACAAATTGCTTCATACATTCCCACTAGCCCGTTATTAAGTGCCTCTTGCATGATACGGAGGGCATTTTCGTCGAAGGTTTGTGTTGCTGGATTAAAAACATAATCTAAATTGTATTCTATCTGAACCGCATAAATTTTAGCGTTGATATCTAGGATATCCTTTAAATGAGCATACCAATACAAATTATAACCACCCTTATAAATACGATTGATTTCAACGGATATACCCAATTGATCGGTGATCGAATTCTGAAGCTCAAATAAGTAATCGTAAGGAATGGAAAGGCCATCGTAATTATCGTAAGCGTCTTCGGATCCAAGATTTGAAAAAATCATACTCGTCATATAATCGTTGTTACGATTCAAGGCGTGATCTCCTGATGTATTGTGATAATCTACCAATAAAATCACTTCATGCCCTTCCTCATCTAATCTCTGAACGCTGTCGACAATGCCTTGATGAAAGGGGTACCAATATTTCATTAAAAAGCTCTCTTTTTCATGAACCGTGAATTCATCCCCCTTATTAAAAACGGTTCGTCCAAAAAAATCGAATTCACGAAACGCATCCTCAATGTTAGGAGCCCGATTGAGGTCACAAACCAATCGGCTTATGTCTGCCTTGTGGATAGCACTTGCGCAAGTGAATTCATCTAGCTGATCAGTGTAAGGATCACTGCATTTCCAAATTTCATACTCTGAGAGAGCAAATCGGCCTTTTAAATCGTCATGAACATTGCTTTTTGAGTGAGGAGCCACCAGAACAATCGGGAGCATAAGTTATTTTTATTTTTACAATTAGAATATTATAACATATTCTAATAACTTATGCAAGTAGGTATTTTAAGATTTAAATGATTTTAAAGTTTTATAAGCGTTCCCTCCTTCCCCCTGAACGCTCTCCATTAAATGAAATTGATCGACTTTAAACCGAATGGGTTCAATTTTAATCGGCTGTGGTTTTTCTGTTGGGAGTTTTTTATACCGCCCCAAGGTAATATGTGCTCTAAAAGGGTAATCAGGAAAATAGCCCAATTCCCCCATCGATTCTTGGATATCCTGAGTTAAATTCAAAATGACAGCGGAAGGGTCACATTCAATCCATATCCCCTGTGGATCAAAGATGTTGGGAAAGGGGGTAACCTCTTTCATTTCAATTTCAAAAGGATTGAATTGAATGGTGGACAAAGCGTCGATGATCGGCTTTGAATTTTCAATTTCACCCCCTAAAAATTGGAGTGTTAAATGAAAATCTTTTGTTTTTTTAAGATCGGGAAATTGACTCCGCAAATGAATACATTGATCGTAAAGACTGTCAGGAACACTAATGGCGATAAAAAGTCTCATAAAAAAATAATTAGTTCATCTTTATATTATCAAACTTTGATTGTGTTTTATTATTGACTTATTTACGTTTTATGATAGAATAAAACACCTTTTATTGCCTTCACTATGTCTGAGCAAAAGAAAAAATATGATTGGATGAATGTATTAGTTGTGGA
>DAOWGG010000095.1 GCA_030637565.1 Candidatus Peregrinibacteria bacterium
ACCAAGGTTCCCATTTCAGCAGGTGAAAGTTTATCGGGTGGATCGTATTGAGGGACGAGCACGCCACGCCCTCGAGGGTCTCGGCCTTTTTTAAAGAAGGTATAAATCGGCTCCATCGCAATTCCAAAAGCAGTCAGAATAATCAGATAAAAAAGCAATTGAAACCAGAATTTTTCCTTAAGCTTAAAAGTTTCAGCAGTGGTTTCACTGGGTTTCAAGTTCACCACCCGAACATCAGAGTCGTAATAGCCAAATGCTTTCACGGTCAGCTCATGACGGCCGGCCGGAAGATAGTCGAGTAAGCAGCCTCCTTCACATCGCTTATTGCCATTCAGATAAACTTCTGCGTCGTTAGGAGTTGTGTTGATTTGAATGGAAGCAGGACGCTCAAAAGTGTTAAGAGGTAATCCAACCACAATTGTCATTCCATTATAAGAGGGGAGGGCGCGATTAGCACGGAAGGCAACCGCATTCACTTCATCTCCATATTCATAAATACAATCTTCAGCAGCACTGTAGCTGACTCCTGTAAGGCATTTAAATTGGAGCTCTTCAGATCCTTTTGCAGAGTCAGGAAGCCTTACTATTGTAGTGGCTCGATGGATCGGGACGGGCCAGGCGTTTCCGGTTGCGTTCCAATAAAGCTCATCATGATCGGGAAAGAATCGAATCGCGTGATTGACATTGTATTGAATTTTATAAGTCTGATCTCCGTTAATATAGGTATCCGCATCTCCAATTTTTAAACGAGTGTCCCTGCCCATCAGCTCCTCTTCATAATTCCACGATTTTCCAGCCCCATCCGTAATGGATTGAATATCAATCGAAATCCCTTCCGTTTGAATATCCCGAAAAATTCCATGACGGTCTTCGGTGAACTTAGCTTTAATGGTTTCCGTAACCGTGATTTGCCCATTTTCGTGCATCTGAATTTCAGTATGAAAATTCTGAATATCAAAGGCTTCCTGGGCAAAGGCGGGCAATGCAAAAAACATCGCAAGTAAAAAGCTGGCTAGTAACGATTGAATTTTATTCATATTATTTTTTCTTGATTGTTTTTGGAGCTTTCGAAGGTTCCTTTCGAATCACTTCAATAGTAAAGGAGGTTGCCATAGCCGCGATGGTGCCCACAGCGATCAGAATAGGGGCAAAAAGCAGCCCCAAAATCCCAACATTCACTGGAATTTCAAGATAAACTTTTCCTTCCTCATTTTTAATAACAATACGACGAACATTACCCTCCTTAATTAAAGATTGAACTTTTTTAAGAAGGTCAGCTCCTTCCACTTTAAATACGGTTTTTTTCATAGTAGCGAGAAACACGTTCCGAATGGAACAAGGCCGATTAGGCCGTAGTGCAGTGAGGGCTCCGATGTGTAAATTTGCGAGCAAATTTGCGCAATCGGAGAGTGTTTCCCTATTGAGTCAGTACAGGGAAACTTCTCAGGCGATATGTTTCTTGGTTAAATATTAACAGTTTCCAGTTTATCGAATCTAAAGAAAACTTGCACCTCAAAAATAAAAGTGGTGGCCCGAGGCGGAATTGAACCACCGACGCAAGGATTTTCAATCCTTCGCTCTACCACTGAGCTACCAGGCCACGTACTTAAATTGACTACGGAATTTTAAAGGACTTTAAAAAATGTCGCAAGTTGTTTTAGCCCAAGCGAGGGTAAAACAAGTAATTAAACCGAATTCCACCTTCATCACCCTCTCCTAAATTCTCTGATTCTGAAAAGCTTTCGGGGAGGATCGGGAAAAAGGTGTCACATTCAAATTCTTCGTGAATGTGAGTCAGATAAATTCCGTCTAGGGTTGGGTAGGTCAGAATTTCTTCAAATACTTTTCCGCCCCCAATCACAAAAATAGATTCAATGCTTTCATCCGCTAAATTAAGGGCATCTTCCATAGAATACTGAACTTCTGCTCCTTCGGTTTGATAATTGGGGTTTCTGGTAAGAACCACATTCCTTCGTCCCGGTAGCGG
Source organism: Candidatus Peregrinibacteria bacterium (assembly GCA_030637565.1). Classification (GTDB taxonomy): domain Bacteria; phylum Patescibacteriota; class Gracilibacteria; order UM-FILTER-43-11; family UM-FILTER-43-11; genus DAOWGG01. Next base: position 1,988 of record DAOWGG010000095.1, read on the forward strand.
TCGGTGAGAGCTTGGAATAGATTCCCACGTCGTTCGTCCCATCAAAACCATATTTTGCTTATTGGAGTCTTCGGTTTTAGTGGTGACTTCCTGAAAGTACTTCAGTTCGCTTTTTAAATGCCATGGCATTTTTCCATCTTTTCCAATGCCAAGTTTTTGGTCGGTGGCAACGACAATATAAATTTTATGATTGTTGATCATACGGCGATAGGAAATTTAATAAAAGCATCGTGTTCATAGTCCGTTAATTTGAAATCTTCCACTTCCAAATCCCAAAATGGTTTTTTGGTGATTTCAAGTTTC
>DAOWGG010000139.1 GCA_030637565.1 Candidatus Peregrinibacteria bacterium
ATATCTATCAATCCCGACGACCTCAAAATTAATATCTTCCATAGTGATGAGGTTAGTCTTTTATGTTAATAGCTTTAACATTGGCTTCTGCCACTTGATTTTCTGGCATTTCAGAAGGGGCGCCAAGAGTAAGGTCTTTCGCTTTCTGATCTTTTGGAAAGGCAATCACTTCGCGGATATTTGGCTCACCGGCAAATAGCATTACCAATCGATCCAAGCCCCAGGCAATTCCGCCGTGAGGAGGAGCGCCGTAACTGAAAGCTTCGAGCATATGACCGAATCGCATTTCAGCATCCTCAGGGGTGATTCTTAAAATTTCAAAGATCTGTTCTTGAAGTTTTTTCTCGTGAATACGAATACTTCCTCCGCCAATTTCATTGCCGTTTAAAACCACGTCGTAGGCAATCGCACGCGCCTGAACGGGGTCGTTATCCAGCACTTCCCGATCTTCATCCATCGGGCGCGTAAAAGGATGGTGCATGGCACCAATCTGCCCAGTTTCTTTCTCAAATTCAAACAGGGGGAATTCATTCACCCAACAGTAGGCAAAGACATTTTCATCCATCAATCCAAGCTTTTTCCCGCAAGCCAATCGAACCTGTCCCAATGCCTCGCAGGCAGTATTGAATTGGTCGGCACCAAAGAAAACAATATCACCTGTTTTAGCCCCCGTTGCCTCAGTAATCTTTTCGACAATCTCATCGCTTAAAAATTTGAGAATAGGAGACTTAATCCCTTCTTCTTTATAGGCGAAGTAAGCAAGCCCTTTCGCACCGTAAATTTTAGCCACTTCCTCCAATTTATCAATTTCACTTCGTGCCCAATCAGCCGCTCCTTCCACCCGTAACGCCTTTACGACACCACCCGATTCCACCACTCCAGAGAATACTTTGAAATCGCAATGAGCCACTAAATCCGAAACATCAATCATCTCCATTTCAAAGCGAACGTCGGGCTTATCAGAACCAAATCGGCTCATGGCCTCATGCCAAGAGTAAATAGGGAAAGGGGTTTGTTGAATCTTTTTTTCAGGAGTGAATTTTTTCGTCAATTGAATGAGTAGCTCCTCGTTGATTTTCATAATATCTTTCTCTTCCACGAACGACATTTCCACATCCAATTGAGTAAATTCAGGCTGTCGATCACCACGCTGATCCTCGTCGCGGAAGCAACGGGCGATTTGAAAGTACTTATCAAATCCTGCAATCATTAACATTTGCTTTAATTGTTGAGGACTCTGAGGAAGAACAAAGAATTTTCCAGGATAAAGGCGTGAAGGCACCAGATATTCACGACTTCCCTCGGGAGTTCCTTTGATCAGAATAGGCGTTTCCATTTCAACAAAATCATTTTCGTCCATGTAATCCCGAATCGTTTTGATTAACTTGTGGCGAAGAATCATATTGTCTTTCATTCGATCGTGACGCAGGTCGAGGTATCGGTATTTTAAGCGAAGCTCTTCGTTAACATTTTTTTCCTGATCGATTTCAAACGGAGGGGTTTTAGATTCATTAAGAATCTCCATTTCATGAATATAAACCTCAATCTCACCCGTTTTTAAGTTGGAATTATCCTGACCTTCTAGTCGTTTTCGAACCTCTCCGGTAACTTTAATAACGTATTCAGAGCGTACTGAATTGGCGATTTTCCACGCCGCCTCATTAACATTCGGATCAAAAACAATTTGAGTCAGCCCATATCGATCTCGAAGATCGATAAAAATAATTCCTCCGTGGTCACGTCGGCGATGAACCCATCCGCTCAAGGTAGCAGTTTGACCCTCATCGGAAAGCCGTAAGTCGTTGCAAGTGTGTGTTCTGTACATATTATTAGGTGAAAATTGTCTCGATTATTCTAAGTTAAACCTCACACAGAAGCAAACTTTATTCCTTAACAGAAACCCCCAAAATAGCTTCAAGCTGAGAGGCAGTTAAAGGGCCTTTTCTTAAAATATGAAGGTGATCTTTTCTAATTTCAAGCACTGTAGAGGCTTTGCCATTCTCTTTTAATTTTCCTTCAAAAACCAAATCAGGTTTAAATTCAGAATTTTTAAAATTCTTAGCGACCTCATCGTGACTGAAGCACAAAGCGGTTCCAGAACAATTAGCGCTAGTGGTAACAAGTGGCCCACCAAAAGAAAGTAAAATATCTTGAGTTTTGTCATGAAGTGGAACGCGGAGACCGACGGTATTCATATCTGGAAAATAATGAGGAGGGATCATTGGCCCTTTCGGTAGAATAAGAGTAACAGGGCTTGGAAAAAGCTTGTGTGTTACAAAAGCTCCAAAGTCATTCAGCTTTACATAATTATCAATTTTCAATTGTTCGGGAACCGAAATCATAATGCTCATCGGCTTTTTATAGCCCCTCCCTTTGATAAGCTGGGTTTTCTCAACCGCCTTTTTGTTCATTAAATCAGCTGTCAGTCCAAAACAGGTGTCAGCAGGGTGCGCCACAACGCCCCCTTTTTTTAGGATCTCAACCGCTTCCTTAAGGGTTTCCGAGTTGAATGGGAGGACTTTCATAACTTTACTAACTAATAACGAGCTGAATATACACTAAAAAGGAAACGGAAAACAGTTTATACCGAGCTGCCTTTAAAATAAGTGAGTCTGAAGGAAAACGAGAGGGCGTAGTCCCGACGCCGCTTTGGGTCTTGTGGGCCCCAAAGTTAGGCGGGACGAAGCTTAGCGAGCTTTTCTGCAAGGTGAAAACACTTGTTTGAAAAGGCCGTAAAACTTTTTGAAAGTTTTGCGGAATATTAAAATACTAGGGTGAGCGATGGTGTTTGTCTGAAAAAGCACCCCGCCCGAAAATATCCTTTCTGTTATGACTGGGTTGAATCAAAAGATTTCACCTCAGCCGATTTTTGTGGGCGGTTTTCGACCCTTACAGTCTTTCTCTGATGGATATTGTGGACAATGGTCCAAACGACCACCACTGCAACTCCAACAGCGACAATGACCAAAGGGACAATTTTCATGGCTTCTTCAGTAGACACGCTTTTCTCCTTGGAAAATAATGATACACAACAAACACCATCTCACCTCAGTATTTTAATGCGTTAAAGAGCAACGGATTCCTATTCTATACAGCCTACCCCTACCTGTCTATTGAAAATTAAAAAAAAATCCACTAAACTGTTTTGGAAAATGATCAAAAAAATCAATCCACATTTCGATTCAGCCTTAATCTGTGACGAGCAGAAGAAGGCTTATTTTTTATAATTCAAATCCATTCATGGCTAAAAAAACAGCATATAAAAAAGTCCTTTTACTCGGCTCTGGGGCTCTGAAAATCGGTGAAGCCGGGGAGTTCGACTATTCTGGCTCTCAGGCCATTAAGGCATTCAAAGAAGAGGGGATTAAAGTGGTGCTGATTAATCCGAATATTGCCACCAATCAAACCAGTAAGGGGCTGGCCGACAAAATCTACTTTTTGCCAGTAACGCCGTATTTTGTAGAGCAGGTAATCCAAAAAGAAAAACCCGACGCGATCGCACTCAGCTTTGGAGGTCAGACGGCGCTTAATTGTGGAGTGGAATTATTTGAAAAAGGGATTTTAAAAAAATATAAACTTCAGGTACTCGGAACACCCGTTAAATCCATTCAGCTCACAGAAGATCGTGAATTATTTAAGCGTGCATTGAAAGAAATTGGAGTGATTTCTCCACGTAGTATTTCCTGTACAACCGCTGAGCAAGTTAAAAAAGCATCAAAAAAAATTGGTTTTCCCATCATGATTCGTGCGGCTTTTGCACTAGGTGGGTTGGGTTCTGGTGTGGCAAAAAATGAAAAAGAATTGGATGTATTGGCCAAAAAAGCCTTTGCCACTTCACCGCAGGTTTTAATTGAAGAATATTTAAAAGGCTGGAAAGAAATTGAATACGAAGTAGTGCGAGACGCAAAAGACAACTGCATCACGGTGTGTAATATGGAAAACTTCGATCCGCTCGGGATCCACACGGGGGAATCCATCGTCATTGCACCCAGTCAAACACTCAGCAATCACGAGTATCAAAAGCTTCGCAACATCGCCATTAAAGTGATTCGGCATCTCGGAATAGTAGGGGAGTGTAATATTCAATACGCGCTCGATCCAAAATCCGATGAATACCGTGTGATCGAAGTGAATGCCCGCCTGTCTCGCTCTTCCGCTCTCGCCTCTAAAGCCACGGGTTATCCGCTCGCTTACGTGGCGGCCAAGTTGGGGCTGGGATACGCATTAACCGATCTTCGAAACGCAGTCACTCAAAAAACATCGGCTTGTTTTGAGCCAGCACTCGATTATGTCGCCCTTAAAATTCCTCGATGGGATCTCAATAAATTCAGAAAAGTCAGCGAAGAAATCACCACCGAAATGAAATCAGTCGGAGAAGTAATGGCACTCGGTCGTAATTTTGAAGAGGTAATTCAGAAAGGACTTCGTATGATTCAGATCGGCGCGTACGGGCTGGAGCCAGATATGTTTGAATTTAAAAATCTTCAGGAGGCGGTTGAGATTCCAACGCCCAAACGCGTGTTCGCCCTCGCTCAAGCGGTCGAAAAAGGTTATAGCATCGAAAAACTTCACAAGCTCACAGGGATCGATCCATGGTTTTTAAATAAGATCAAAAACATCCGATCCATCGCCAAAAAAGTGAAAGCAAAAAAAGCGGTTACGAATATTTCCGAAGATTTGATGCGCGAAACCAAGAAAGCCGGTTTTTCCGATAAACAAATCGCTCGCTTATTTAAGGGGGACGAAATGAAGGTGCGTGATTATCGAAAAAAGCTCGGCGTCCTGCCTGTCGTTAAGCAAATCGATACGCTTGCTGCTGAATTCCCCGCTAAAACCAATTACCTGTATCTGACTTACCATGGTGATAAAAATGATATCTCTTTTAAGAGCTCGAAACCAAAATCCAAAAAGGCCATTGTTATCGGCTCAGGCCCTTATTGTATCGGTTCATCCGTGGAATTCGATTGGTGCTGTGTAAACGCCGTTAAAACGCTTCACAAGGAAGGTTATGAATCAATCATGATCAACTATAATCCAGAAACAGTGAGTACCGACTTTGATGAATGCGATAAATTGTATTTCGATGAGTTGAGCTTGGAGCGTGTGCTGGATATTTACGACAATGAAAAGCCCAATGGAACCGTGGTTTCAATGGGAGGGCAGATCCCGAATAACTTGGCACTAAAACTCGATGCAGAAGGAGTAAAGATCATGGGAACATCGGTTAAAAATATCGATCGGGCAGAAAGCCGCGATAAATTTTCCGCATTACTCGATGAGTTAAATGTCGATCAGCCGGAATGGAAGGCTTTTAGTAAAATCGAAGACGCTTACAAATTCGCCGACAAGGTCGGCTATCCGGTATTGG
>DAOWGG010000047.1 GCA_030637565.1 Candidatus Peregrinibacteria bacterium
CGACAGACGTTTTAGGGTTAATCGAAACCCCAGCCAAACAGCCAAGTTCCTGAATTTTTTCAATGTCTTTTTTTAAATCTCGACTCGCCTCTGCGTGAATCGTAATGGCATGAGCCCCTGCCTTTGCAAAATCTTCAATATACTGATCCGGATGATTGATCATTAAATGACAATCGAGCGGAACCGTGGTTTTAATTTTATCCACCACCATTGCTCCGATGGAAAGATTGGGAACGAAGTTTCCATCCATCACATCCACATGAAAAAGATCGGAAAACGATTCCAATTGCTGAAGATGATGATTTAAATCACCATAATCCGTCCCTAAAATAGACGGTGCGATCTTAATCTTCGGTTTAACCTGACGAAATGATAATGCTGTTTTGCTCATTTTAATCAATTACGAATTATGTTTCTCCACCTCCATCATCTGCTTCACACGACGTTCATGACGCTCCTCGCCAGAAAAATCGGTTTCTAAAAACGTTTTCACAATTTCTACGGGATCATCTTGGGTTTGAGATCGACCCGCCGTCGCCACTACATTCGCATTGTTATGCTGACGCGCGGATGCCGCTGCCTCGTTACTATAACAAAGCGCCGCACGAACTCCATTAACCTTATTAGCAACCATGGAAACGCCGATTCCAGATCCACACACCAAAACCCCCTGAGAACCTTGCGTAACAGCGACTTGCTGAGCAACTTTTTCGGCATATTCAGGGTAATCCACAGAATCAGAACTATGAGTTCCCAAATCAGCAAACTCATACTGGTCACCCAGCTCTTTTTTAATACGTTCTTTCATTTCATACCCCGCATGATCGGAGCCAATGATAATTTTATTAGACATTAGAATTGTTGGATAAATCGTAAATCATTCTCAAAAAAGAGACGTAAATGGTTAATTCTGTATTTAATCATAATCATTCGATCCAACCCCATCCCAAATGCAAAACCAGTGTATTTTTCAGGATCTAATCCTACATTTTTAAGCACTTTCGGATGAACCATTCCAGCTCCCGCAATTTCGAGCCAACCGCATTGCTTACAAAGTCGGCAAGGAACACCATCACCCAGTTTTCCATTCCCCTTACAAATAGGACAAGTACAATCAATCTCCATTCCTGGTTCTACAAACGGAAAATAACTGACACGGAATCGGGTTTTAATGGAATCATCTTCAAAAATCTGCTGAAGCGCCTGGGTAAGCACCGCTTTCAAATTCGCCATCGAAATATCCGTATCCACCATCAATCCTTCCAGCTGATGAAACATCGGTGAATGAGTAGCATCGCTATCTTTTCGGAATGTCTTCCCTGGTGCAATCACGCGAATCGGCGGCTTGTGATCTTCCATATAATGGATTTGAACCGGAGAGGTGTGAGTACGAAGGACATATTTTTCCAAATTCTTCACCCAAAATGTATCGTGCATATCACGAGCCGGGTGAGTTTCGGGAATATTCAGCTGATCAAAATTATAATATTCCTTTTCAATCTCAGGCCCTTCCGCCATTTCAAATCCCATCTTCGCAAAAACCTGTTCAATATCATCGATGAATTTAGAGATTAAATGACGATGCCCAACGCTTGGCTTTTTGCCAGGAACGGTCACGTCCATCCACTCTTCCTCCGCAATCGCCGAAAGCTTTTCATGTTCCACCTCCGCATATCGCTTCCCCGTCGCTCCCTCTAACTCTTTCTTGGTCATATTAGCCGCCTTCCCAACCGTTTGCTTTTCTTCAGCAGACAAATCTTTCAGGCTTTTCATAATATCTCCAAACAACCCCTGCCTGCCAAAGTATTTCACCTCCACCTCTTTAATTTCAACCTCAGACGTCGCCACCTTTAGATCAGCCAACATTCCTGATTTAAGTTTTTGAATTTGAGACTCCATGAATTTCGGATTAAGTTCGACGTTAATTGTAATGGATTATAAGTGATTTCGTAAGAGTAAATTTGAACTTGTTGACAAAATTAGAAAAAAGCTTAAAATAAACCCCATTAACTATTAATCATGGCTAAAATAGATCAACCAAGCTCATCATCAGAGCAAATTGAAAATGAGCCAAGAGAAGATTTGATAACAATTAGTAGAAAGTCATTTAAGGAAATTATCCCACTAATTCAATGTGAAAAAGATACTATAATTAATGTTGAAAAAAAATTTGCAATTTTATTAATACAAGAAATACAGGTCGACTTATGCTTTCTGTTTTCCAAAATGTCTAAAGAGCTACAGGGGGATAAAGAGGTAGTGATGGAAGCTGTGAAAAATGATGGTCATAGTCTTGAATTTGCATCGAAAGAGCTACAGGGGGATAAAGAGGTAGTGATCAATGCAGTAGACAAGCCAGGTTCAAACCTTGAAGGTTCATTTATATATGCCTCAAAAAAACTCAAAGGAAATAAGGAAATGGTAATGGAAGCTGTAAGAAAAAATGGCCATGCGCTTGAATATGCATCGGAAGAACTTCGGGGGGTCAGAGAGGTGGTGCTGGAAGCCATGAATCAAAATCCAAAAGCATTTCGACACGCATCAAAAGAACTCCAGGGAGACAGAGAAGTAGTAATGGAAGCTGTAAAAAGAGCTGGTATTAGTCTTGAACATGCATCAAAAGAACTCCGAGGAGACAGAGAAGTGGCAATGGAAGCTCTGAGACAAAATGGCTATGCGATTTCATATGTAGCAGAAGAGCTTCAAAATGATAAAGGAGTAAGAAAGCTGGCAGCCTGGTAATATTTTAAAATAAAATAAATAGCTACTTCACCCTCTCAATCTTCGCCCCCAAACTATTCAATTTCTCTTCCAATCGCTCGTAACCACGATCGATATAATAGATATTGCTGATTTCAGTTTGCCCTTCCGCCGCCAATGCCGCCAAAACAACCCCAGCACCCGCACGAATATCGCAACTATTCACCGAAGCGCCTCTTAGTTTAGATGGCCCCATGATCTCCGCCTGATACGCGTTGAGCATTTTAAATTTGGCCCCCATTTTCTCGAGTTCATATAAATACTGTAAACGACCATCAAATAAAGTTTCAAAAACAAAGCTCTCCCCTTCTGCCTGGGTAAGTAAAGTAGCAAAAGGTGCCTGAAGATCAGTAGGAAAACTTGGAAAAATAGCGGTTTGTAAGCGAATAGGCTTTAGATTGTGAGAAGGGAGCACTCGCACCATATCTTCCCCCAATTCGAAATGAACCCCCACTTCACGTAATTTCTGCCAAAAAATATCGAGATGACCTGGAACAATATCCAAAATATCAACGGATCCACCCGTAATCGCTGCGGCTAAAACAAGTGTACCCGCCTCAAGGTAATCGGGGGTAATACGATATTCCGTTCCATGAAGCTTATCGACACCGTAAATTTTAAGTTTATGAGTTCCAATTCCATCAATCTTTGCCCCCATTTTCACTAAAAAGTGACATAAATCTTGTACATGAGGCTCAGACGCTGCCAATCGGATAACGGTTTTTCCTTCTGCTAAACAAGCCGCAATAATCGCATTCTCTGTCGCCGTAACAGACGCCTCTGTCATCGTGAAAGCTGACCCCACCAATCGATCACATTGAAGATGCAAGACCTCATCTTTACTTAAATCTTTA
>DAOWGG010000106.1 GCA_030637565.1 Candidatus Peregrinibacteria bacterium
AGTAGAATCCGACGACACACCAGAAAGTTTAAAAGATAAGGTTCAAGGATTAGAAAAAGAATGGTATCCGAAAGTGGTTCAGCTATTTTCAGAGGGGAAAGTTCATATTGAAAATAATGAGGTAACAATCAATGAATAAATTTTTAGCCTTTTGGCAAAACAATAAACGGCGTAATTTATGGCAACATCCCATTTGGGCGGATTTTCAAACCGCCATTGGGCGAAAGGTGTGGCGTGTAGAAAATGAGGGCGCAACTGCGATTGTTATAAAACACAATCTTCCAAAGGGGCTTTGCTGGCTCGAAGTGCCTCGCGGTCCGCTTTTTGAAAACGAAGAATCCCTTTTAAAATTACTGGAGGAAATCAAAGAGTTAGGGCAAAAGGAGGGCGCTATTTTCATCCGAATGTCCCCGTTTGAAAAATTAAAAATTAAAAATGAAAAATTAAAAATTACGAAGCACGACCATCAGCCTCAGACTAGTCTCGTTGTCGATCTCGATCAATCCGAAGAGGAAATCTTGAAGCAGATGAAGCCAAAGGGTCGTTACAACATAAAGGTGGCTCAAAAACACGGCGTCACCGTTCATCCAAGCGACGATATTGAAACCTTTCACCATTTACTCAGTTCCACTGGCTTTCGAGATGGATTTGGGATTCATCCCAAGTCGCATTATCAGAAAATGTTTGAATCGATGCCCGACAACGCTCAATTGTTACTTGCCGAATATAGCGGAGAGGTGATTGCGGGCGGCTTATTTGTATACCTCAACGAGTGGGGAATCTATTACTACGGCGCTTCCGTTGCCAGTCATCGGAAAGTAATGGCACCTTACCTCATTCAATGGGAGGCAATGAAAGAGGCCAAAAAACGTGGTTGTAAACACTATGACTTTTTAGGAATCGCCCCCGAGAATTCTAAAAATCACCCGTGGGCAGGTGTAACTGATTTTAAACGAAAATTCGGTGGACGAACAGCCAATTATCCGCAAGCTCGTGAAATGGTTTTGCGACCATTTTTATATTTTGCTTATCGGCTTTATAAAAAGTTTCGCTAAAAGTTCAAAAACAATCCAATCACCGCCGCAATTAAGCCGTAAAGAATCATAGGAAGAACAGTTCTTTTAAGAATGAATCCGTCTTTTTGTTTCAGCCCTAGTACTGAACAAACTGCGACAATATTATTAATACAAACCATGTTTCCCATCGCTCCACCTACTGATTGCATGGCAAGAATCGTGGTTAAGTTGAGATTTAAATCGATGGCAATCGCTTTTTGAATGCCCGCAAAAGTCAGATTGGAAACCGTGTTAGAGCCAGAAAAGAAAGCACCGAGTGCTCCCAAGTAAGGCGAGATATACTGCCAGCTTCCGCCCGACAGATCTGCCATGCCTTTTCCAATCAAAATCGTCAGAGCTTCATCATTTCCAACGCTCAATAGTTTTACAAAAATAAGCGCAGCCGAAAGAGCGATGATAGGTTTTTTGATTTGCTTCCATGAAGATGACCACGCTTTCCGAATCGTTTTTTTGTTACTGCGATACCACCAGAAGGTCAAAAATGAAATTACAAAAAATGGAAGCAATGACGGAATATACAAAAGCGCATGAGAGAAATTAAGATCCGTTCCAAGAATATTGTTGAGCTGAATCACCATTGATCGACTCATGACAAAATCACCGAATGGTTGAAGTCCTATTTTTAGTGCTGGGGATTGGGCAGTTAGCCAGCTCTTAATCCCAAGCTGTTCAATTCGAGTAATAATCAGCAAAAGAATAGTACCCCACAAAGGGAATAGAGCTTTGATAACCTGAAGGTCGAATTTTTGACGAACTGATTTTTTAGAAGGGCTCATTCCAATATTCATCTTAGCGAAGAAGACGGAAAGCAGGAGTCCGATCGCGCCACCAATCAATGAGGGGAATTCGTAATTAAACTGAGATAAAATCAAATAAGGCAGTACACAACTGACGATGCTGAGATAAATAAAAATAACATTCTGACGAATCTCTTTCCACGAAGCCATAATACGTAGGGCGATGATTGGAATGATCAACGCGGCAACGCTGTGAATCAAAGCACTTTTAAAGCCGATACTCAGAAGGTCTGGATGACTAAGTCCCAGCTGTCCCAATCCAAACCAAGTGGGCGTTCCTACCGCTCCAAATGTTACAGGAACGCTATTCATAATCAGCGCCATAATCGCCACTCGGACGGGCGGAAACCCGAGACTGACAAGTAATGGAGCTGCCAAAGCCGCGGGCGTTCCAAATCCGCTCGCCCCCTCAATCAAAAAAGCAAAAGCCCATCCAATAATCATCAGTTGCCCGATCGAATTGGTTGTAATCCCATTCAGCCACTGTCGAATAGTGGTCAGGCCACCTGAATGCTCCATGGTTCGAAACAAAAAAATTGCCCCCCAAATCACCAAAATAGGCGTCCAAGCCGTCAAGAGTCCGCTGATGACCGCCGCATTTACAAGGGTAAGATCCGAATGA
>DAOWGG010000161.1 GCA_030637565.1 Candidatus Peregrinibacteria bacterium
CACGTTTCCAAAGGAGTGGTAGGTCCTGCTAATTTGATTCAATACAACTATGGAAGTTGTATTGAAAAAATCAGCCGTGAAGCTTCCGTTGCGACCGTTGGATTAGAAAAATCTCTCAAGGGAACGAGTGCTAAACAGAAAAACCGAGCCTTTAATCGTAAAATGCAAAGCTTGTTAAGTAAAATGACAAAAATGCATAACGGCATGGTCGAATTGAGAGAGAAAATCGATGCTTTTGACGCCAATTTACCTTGTTACGCCGCTAAATGTGATTAACCATTATGAATAAAAAAATCATTAAAAACATCGCTCTAATTTTGGTCGGATTGATCGTTGCTTTGCTGATCAGCTTCGTGGCGTGGCACCAGGTCTCATCAGCCGATATCGCTGAAAAATGTGAGGAAACTATTAATGTTATGAAGGATGAATTCAAGGTACTTAAGGGGAATGAATTAGAGGAGTTTGAAAGTGGGTTTAACGACTCAGTTTTTGAAAGTGAATTTGAAGAAGCCCAAGAGGTTTATCATGCTTACATAAAATGTCTTTTTGATAAAGCCGTCGTTGGCCTTTTGGGAAGTGCAGGAGGTGATACAAAGGGAATATTCGGTGCCCATTCTCCCAATTTACCAGAATGGACGAAGCCAGAATCCGCTTGTTTAAGTGAAGAAAAATTAGGAAGTGTCGTAAAAGAAGGCAGTCCGAAAAAAATGCTTCCCCTTGCAATGGGCGCGTATAATCAATACGTCGATCGGTTGAAATATTTATTTGCGCTTTTACAAGAACACCCAACCGTTAGTTCCGCAACCATCGATAGTTTTAGTGAGGTGTTTAGCAATCAAAGCGAACAAAAGCTTTTGGTAGAAGATGAAATTCAAAACGCGATTGTAGCCATGAACTCAACTTTTATTGCCTTGAAAGAAATGCGTCAGGCATTCGTAATGCATGTTCAGTTTCAATGTATGTTAAAAAATCTAGAGATGTATCGACGGCTAATGTCTAATATGCGATCGGTCATTATGGCATTGCCAGACCTCATTGAAGACGCCAGTATGCACAAATAAACCCATTAAAATTTTTTGAAAAAAATCCTATTATTATTCATCGGGATCATCATGATTGGAACTCCGTTCCAAAAGGCACACGCTGTGTTTGATTGTATTTCAAGCTTTTCATTGGTGGATATTTATAAACGAGCCTATTGTGATGCGACTGAAGAGGACGAGGAAGATATTTTTGAAATCGTTGCCAATCAATTCGCTGTTGAAGATCCTAAATTTGATGCAGATAAGATTGAATATATTTTATTCGAAATAAATGAAATCACCATTCGTGATTATTTAGGAGAGGCTTATGGAGACCGAAACGCAGTCGATCAGTTGCCAGAAATTATTAAAAATGCCTTTATTGATCGGCCTGATTTTGCAAAACAAGGTGAACTATATAATCAGGTAAAAGCGGCTTATGATCGGGAGCGAATTGCAAATTTAAATCAAAAATCACTCATTCAGGAATTCAAATCGAGAGAAATATGGGCAGATGGGTCGCTCCTAAATGCGCCATTTGATTTAATCGTCGATTTAAATTTAATAGAAATTGTTTTGTTCGGAAGTGAGGCTGAATGGATGGACGATGTGTGGAGTTGGCCTCCTTCAGAAGAGTCATTTTTAGAAGATGAGGAGGGTGAATTGGACACATCTAACCAAGATTCAGAAACCTCAGGAGACGACAATGCGGAAGGTGAAAGTGCTTCAGGCGAGTCAGAAAATCCATTAGTTCCCAACGAAACAGAAGGCGGTGAGGGTGATTATGAGTGTATGCCCAACGATGAATATGAAGATCTTTTTGGGGAAGTTCCCGACGACTCAGAAGGGATTCCCGAAAACTGTAACAACCGTCGAATCGACGAAGGTGAGCAATGTGATGATGGAAACAATGAAGCTGGAGACGGATGCAGTGAAGCCTGTCAACTAGAAGAAAGTGGAAGCTTGATGTGTATCGACATAGAAGCCGTTACCTTCAAAAAACATAAAAATAAAGAAGGGGGCAGTGGTTCAGGAGCAGG
>DAOWGG010000021.1 GCA_030637565.1 Candidatus Peregrinibacteria bacterium
ACGAATCCCCGAATATTCCAAAGTTTCCCGACGACTCAATAGCGTCCGTTCGGCCATTACCCGTGGATACAATGAGCATATTAAACGTATGCAAAAAAGAGAAGCTCACGGCGGTAGCCTGTTTGTCGAATCATCGTCGCTTTTGGAAGATGGAATGGAACGCTTAAAAGATATCTTGGCGCTTTGTCAGCAGTACGCGCGGCTGAGGTAGCTATAAAGGACTTTGAATTTTCCGAATGGCCGTTTTAGTTACCTGAGTATAAAGCTGAGTGGTTCTTATGTTTGCATGCCCGAGTAACGACTGCACATACCGGATATCCGTACCGTTTTCTAAAAGGTGGGTAGCAAACGAATGGCGAAGGCTATGATGATGTTTGTAAAGTTTTTAGAATAAATGTGGCTACATACAACAGCGTATATACAGCTCACTCGTCGATAACTCCTCGTTCGCCCAAACCAAACAGCAGTCATGATATTATACCGCTGTCCGCCTTCGTATATACGCAAACGTCATCTGCCAGTATATCTTCTTGTAGTTCTAGTTCGTGTCTAGCTCTTTTTTTTAGAAATAATTCGAAATACACAGATAAATACGCAAATCCCCAATATTACAGAGCCGATTATTAAAAAGTAACTTTCATGATTTAAAGCGTGGTGACCATTCTCCTTTGTCGCATGTGAATCATGTTCACTGATTGTAGTTCCTTCGTGATGATCTCCATGTGCACTATGCGCATTATGCTCATCACCATTCGTACTAGCTCCTCCTTCACCGTGTAATGTATGAAGAAATCCTATCCCTTGCTCCGCAACGTTGTGCAAAATTTCTAAATAGTGTGTGTATTCAACATAAGCTTCCACATACTCTCTCCCTGCTTCAATATCGTTTTGATTGTAGTTTTTCGCTGCAAGAACTTTATGGAGCATTTCTTCAGCGCGCTTTTCCATAGCTTTATTTACAAGTGTAAAAACTTCATCCAAAGACTTTGTTTCAATAGCTTTGTCTGTTGTTTGTACAATTTTCGCGATAGGGGTGCCTTTGGGTTTTATTCCTGTATATGATTCCCCTTCTCCCAAACGATGAACACGCACAAGTTCTTCAAAAAAATAATGATCAGCTTTCGGGTTTGCTGCACGAGCCTTAATAGTTTCTTCGAACGCATGCTTAATTTCGATTTCATATTCTTCTAAAGTCCAAACAAGTACAAGATTTACATCATTTTTTTCTAAGGCTCTTTCTGCCGCCTGAATAACTGGACCGTCATAAGTATCACAATGTGCTAAGGTATTTTGCGCTGAAAAGATCGACAAACTAAAAATTAAAATTGTCATTAAGGTTGTTTTAATAAAGGTGTTCATAAGTAAATTTAATTAACTAAATAAAAAAAATATTGACCTCACTCTAATTTTTAACTATAGTAAAGTCAAGTACCTACCTTTTAGTAAGTATAAAAATTTAATTATTTTTCCTATGAAATGTATCGACATAAAAAACTGCCCCATTCGTAAATTTTTTCAGATTTTGGGAAGCAAATGGGCATTTCTAATTATTTTGGAATTAAAAACCACAAAACGTTACGGAGAGATAAAAAAGGCAATTCCGGATGTTTCTGAAAAAATGTTGATTGAAAAGCTGAAGCTTTTAAGAAAGCACGGTTTAGTATTGCGCAAGAATTACAATGAGATTCCTCCGCGGGTGGAATATTCTTTGACAGAATCAGGACGGGAAATTATCAAACTAGCGCCCTTGCTTATGAAAATTGGTAAGAATTTATAGCCCTGCTTGAAAGAGTTTCAGAAAAGACCATAGATCTTATTAATCCACCTGAGTATATTATCTCCCCAACTCCTCCCCCCACAATTCCCCATATCGCCCTTCGATGTTTTTTAGATCAAATTCATGATTCTGTGTTCCCTGTTTTTCCACACAAAACGACGCGACGATGGTGGCGAGCTGGGCGGATTTTTTAAGTATCCATTTGCGAGATAATCCGTATAAAAGCCCTGCACGGAAGGCATCGCCGGCGCCCGTTGGATCGACGACTTTTAGATTGGGAACGGCGGGAAGTTCGAATTCTTCATCGCGAGTGATAATCTGACACCCCTCCTCCCCTTTTGTAACAATGATTGATTCGGTTAATTCAAGGGTCTGAGCTTGATTGAGATCGGTTTTTTTCTGCCACCATTCCCATTCGTAATCATTGAGGGTTAGAACAGTGGATGAATGAACGGATTTAACCAATTGATCGGCGCTGAGCGCGTTGAATGCCTGACCTGGATCAAAGATAAAAGGAAGTTTATTTTTCTGACAATACTCAGCGTGATCGGTCATTGCCTCGATTCCGTTGGGGGCAATGATTACAATCGCTTCGTTGTCTACGTTGAGCGGATGTTCATGAGCCCGATACATCGCCCCTCCGTGGAAAGCGGTGATTTGATTATCAGCAAGATCGGTAGTAATAAAAGCTTGAGCAGTTTTTGCATCGTCTAAAATTTTGATGAAATCCTGAGATAGCCCTAGTAAATCTAATCTTTTTCGATAATCTTCAAAATCAATCCCCGCGGTGGCGTGGATGGATGGTTTTTCGCTTAATAATGCTAGATTATAGGCGATATTTCCAGCCGTTCCCCCAAAGTGGACATCGAGACTTTCGATATTAAAAGCCACGTTCAGCATATGCACTTTATCGGGCATAATATGGTTCGAAAACTTGTCGGGAAAAGTCATGATGTGGTCGTAGGCAAGTGAACCTGTCACCACGATGAGTAGATTGCTTTTGTTCATAACAACAGTTTACCTCAAAAAAAGATCTCGCCCAATAACCATTATAAAAGATCCATCATGTTTCGGACGGCGGCAAAGGCCGCGACTTACTTTTGTGCTGTATTTACTCTTGATGCATTAAGTTTTTGTATTACTCACGCTTCCTTCTTTTTTGGTAGCAAAAAAGAAGGCAAAAAACTATTGGGGGTTACAAAACCA
>DAOWGG010000133.1 GCA_030637565.1 Candidatus Peregrinibacteria bacterium
ATATGAATTTAAAAAATAAATATGACTGACGGTCAGCTCCCGGAAGATCAAAAATCACTGGCACGACTCTATCAAGAAACCATTGATCATCATCGAGCATTTTTAGATCGTCTTCATGATGCTTTTAACAAACGCTGTGAATCTATTGGAGCTGAATCTAAAAAAGAAATTTCAAAACTTCCTGAAGGAAAAGGGGTAGAACGAAAACAGATTTTGACCCGAGAGCAAAAAGAGCTCGATAAAACCTTGGAGGAGCTAAAATATGCAATTACCAAAAGTAATGCGGATGCCCGTAAAAAATTAGAGGAAATTCAGGAGAAGATTGAAGAAAAATCGGTTGATATTGAATCGGAGTTGGCTGATTTATAAAATTAACCTGAGCTGACACTATTTAGCCCTTGTTTTTTAGAGTTGGTTTTTTATTGACATACAGGTTATTATTGGTATAATAATACGCCTCTATGTAATATTATGCCTGAAACCCCTTTTGAAAATGACCGCTTTTTCGGCTCTCAAGAAGTCCGTCAAGATTGTGAATGGATAAATAAGGCTGAAGATCATATCAAAAAATCTCGTCGATGGATTCGCAACTCACTTATTGGACTTGGAGCTATTTTAGGGCTTGCTGGTGCCACAATGGTGACAGGGGCTGTTTATTTTAATTCAGATCATTATAAAATCAGCCGACTGAACCCTAATGAGTTAGAACGAATGCACTGGAGAAGTTCTTGGATTAAGGATGACATTGGTGATCCTTGTAAAATTATGAGGGAAGAAAATGACCATATAGCTCAACAAAACTGGAAATGTCATGAATTCCCCATTCCACCAAAATTAAAAGATCTTCCAGATTCACCCCCTAAATATCAACCTGCAACGAGCCCAAATAAACCGACTGATTCAAAGGAAAAAGGTCGTGTTCGACCAAAAAGACGGGTTAAAAAAACTCATACTGCCTAGTTTTATTATATTGTCAGCTAATCAGCCTCCCCTTTCTTGGATAATGGGGGTTGATTTTTTTTATGAAAAATGATATAATTTAGTGAAATAAAAATTTAAAAACAAAATCATGAAAAAAGAACTATTTCGACAATTCACTTCAAACGGACACAATTTTGTGTTTTTTGCAGGAGGAGAAACTCCTTCACAAGCTCCTCAAAATGAGTTTGAACAACAAGCGGCTGAACTCAATAAAAAATTTGATGATGCTCTTGGTGATGACTTCACTCAAGAACAGTTTGAAGATTTTCTGAGAAAAGAAAAGGTCGATACCCCTTTCACAGCGACAATGAATCAACCAGGGTGGACTGCTAAAGGTCATTACATTCATTCGGTTTTAATTAAAGAGCATGGTGTTGGTGACGCTGAAGCGATGCGTGTGGCTGTTGACAGGGTAAAGGCGGGCGAAGTGGTTCTTGCTGACAGCTCTAAATCTGCTGTGAAAACTGCTCAATCCGAAGGTGAAGGAATGTTTGATAAAGTCGGTCGTTGGTTTAGCGGTGAAATGAGTCCAGAAGAAAAAGGGGAACGCCTTGCTTTTTTGACCTCATTAATTGATGAATTTGATCAATATGCTGCTAAAGAGGATCTCAACTCTCTTTTTTCTAAGTATGGAGTTGATGCCCCTTCAATGAGCGCTCAACAGCATTTTGCAAAAATGGGGCTTCCTACTTATAAAGAGCAAGTGATTGCGCACATTTATCACGCTAAATTCACAGCCTCTAAAAAGGAAAATAACCAAATGCTTGCAAGCATTCAGCAGCTTCGAAAAGATCAGGGTGTAACCTCTCTTGATTACTAATCATAAGGCATTAATTAAAAATAATGAAAGACCTATTTTCAAAACCATCTAACCTCTTCAATCTCTCGAAAGAGAACCGATTGGCTCATATGGCTGGAGGGGAAACCCCTTCCGAACCTACGGAGGCTATTGAGAATAATGAAGAAAAAGATGGGAATGTTCCTGAGGATGCTGATAGCGCAGTTAGTCAAATCCAAGCAAAGGGAGATAAGATGGGTCGTCATTTTGATATGCCTCCAGTAACTATCACTCCTCGTGCTGCTGAACAAATCGCTCATCAAGAAGCAATTGCTGACAAGGTCGGGTTGAAAGTTGAACCTGGCTCAGTGGCGCATGAAGTGCTAAATGCCGACGAAACCATTGCTCAGATTTATGATGATATTGGTGATTTACCTAAAGAACTGAGTGATATAGTTAGAAGGGAAATGGCTTCTGTTGATACAGATAAATTAGATTCTGATGCGCTCCAGGCCTTTGCCGACCAGGTAACGGCGATTGTTGATGCGTATGTTGAATCGGAGGGCGACAGAAGAGATGTTTCAAAAGCCCGAAGATCCATTGCCAACCTTCATATCAGTGAAGGTCAACGACTAGCCCAAGCAAAAATAGATGATCTATTAGGAGGTGTAATGAAAAATGAAGCGGTAGCTTCTGTCTTTAATTCTAATAAAGAGGAGGGAGATGCTGATGAAAGTGGTACAGCAATTGCTTCTGTTGATTAACCTTAATTTAAAAAAATAAAACTTAACAAAAAAAATCATGAAAGAAATATTTTCAAAACTATCTAACTTCTTCAACCTCTCGAAAGAGAACCGATTGGCTCACGGAGCTGAAACTCCACCTGAAGCCAATGTCGATGCTGCTCAGACCGATGAGCCAAAGCCGCCATTGGGATTAAAGGGAACCAAGGAATTAGGAGCTGATCTATTTTCCAAGGATAAGCTTGGAAAAATGTTTGAAGGAATGGGAACAGACCTGGCTGGAGAAGGCTTAAGCGATGACTTAAAGGACAGCATTGGTCAATTAAAGACAACTGAAGCCACTGAACAACCCCTAACAACTCGAGGGGAAATCAATACTTCTGCTCAACAAGCAGAGTCAATGGATATTGGAGATATCAAAATTGATACGACCCGCGCTAAAATGAGTGATTATGAGCGTGCACTAGACGACGCTACTAAAGTAGAACTTAGTTCTGAACAAGCCAGTGCGGCTTATACCGATTTGATCTATCAATTGGCTCAGAGAGGACCTGATACCAACCTAAGAGAGGATAATTTCAAAACGGTTCAAGATGCGATTGGAAAAGCCTTAAAGGACATGCCTGACTTTAAATTAAAGCTGGCTCAAGTTCATACTTTAAAGGAAAAGGGAATGGACCGAGATCTATCTCAATTGGCCGGAGAAGTTCAGGTTGCTCTTTCTGTACAGCAATCTGGAAATGAGCAATTACTTGCTTACCTTGGAAGTCAGCCTGATACTAGCCAAGCTGAAATACGTGTCGCTGAAATTGACTAATTAATAAACAAAAAACCCACCCATCCTTTGCATAAAGCTTCGGAGGGTGGGTTTTTTAATGTCTCTTTATTCAGCCACGGGGACTTTCCAATAAATTCCGTCTTTGTGGCGAGGGAAATGTGATTTTGCGGGGATGGTTCGAACCATAAAGCGAAGCCCATGACCCTCAAACCTTTCCTCCTTTGGAATTTCCCATTCGGAAAGAATTCACTCCTTCATCATTTGAAATTAGTGTCACAGGAAATTCAGTCGACATTGAGGAGCATTGTCGGTTGTGCTGAATCAACCACTTGAAACCATCTTGGCGCTGAATAATGAGGTCATTTTTATCGCTATCGAATTTAATAACATTGGCTTTCTCACTCCGATCTGCGCTTACAGCAGAAATGCTGACGAAGAAAATAAACAAAGCCAACCCAATATTTAAATACTTTTTCATAATTTTTAATTTGTTAATTCGGCGTTCATTCTATAGTATTTTATGGAAAGGCTTAATTGATAAAATGGCAAAAATAGAGTATAATAATAGTATGAAAATTCTTATCTATAACATTGGATACAGCACGGGGCTAAAGGGCTCTTGGAGGGATTATTTTTTGAAATTTTGGCGTTATTTTTGGGCACCGAAAGATACGATTCAAAAGATCATACAACTTCTTAAGGGGCAAAAAGCGGACGTGATTTGCTTAATAGAAACCGATGTTGGATCGCTTCGGAATCGTTTCCGCTCTCATGTAAAAATGGCCGCTGAAGCTCTTTTTCTTCCTTTTTACGACCACGCCCTTAAATATGGCCCTAATTCCTGGGCACGCTTCTTTCCAACTCTCTGCAAACAGCACGATGCGATTTTAAGCCGAACTAAAGGGGTTTTTAAAAAGCATTACCTTAAAAGTGGTACTAAAAAGCTTGTGCTTGAGTTTCGTGTCGGGAAAATCAGTATTTTTGTGGCCCACTTCGGACTTCTTCGGGCAAGCCTTCGAAAACGCCAAATGGAAGAGCTAACTGAGATTCTTCAGAAATGTGATCGCCCCTACTTAGTTTGTGGAGATTTTAATATTTTTAAGGGGCTTTCTGAGGTACGTGGCTTTATTGAAGCCAACGCCCTGAAACTCGTTCAAACAGACCCCACTTTTCCTTCCATTAAACCCAAAAGGCATTTGGATCTAATCCTCGCCTGTGAGTCGATCAAAGTTAAATCGGCTGGTGCTATTCAGGCATTACTTTCAGATCATCTACCGGTTTATGTGGAGATTGAAACATAATTACTAAAAAGACCCTCCCGATATACACCAGGAAGGTCTTTTTCCTGGATTTTTTGGTTAGTTTTTGTTTTTAAACGC
>DAOWGG010000109.1 GCA_030637565.1 Candidatus Peregrinibacteria bacterium
AAAAGAGCTTGAAAAAGAAACCGATGAAATAAACGTGCGTCTTTATTTTATTCCCAATATCAATGAGCCTGTATTGAATCAGGCAGCGATGAGCTTAAAATGCGCAGCAGACCAGAGTGAATTTTGGGCTATGCATCAAAAAATTCACGACGAAAAAGCAGATCTAAATAAAAAATCATTTAAAGCGTTTTCACGTGAGTTGGAATTGGAAACAGATCTTTTTGACAACTGCATGGAAGAAAGCGCTCATCAAGAATCAATTCAAGAGGATATAAAGTATGCCGCTGAAAAAAACATCAACGTTCAGCCAACCATTTTTATTAATCAATATCGATTGATCGGAAATCAACCCTTCGAAAACATTCAAAAAATCATCAATCAACTGCGAAAGGAAAGAGAAAGAACGGTTCTTCCAAAAATTCCACTAGCCGCTACTCCCATCCCTATCGAAGAATCTGCGAAAAGTGGTGAACAAGTCGAACCTACCGAAGACGGCGAAGGTTTACCACCAATGCCAGAAGTAGGTTTGGAAATCTAGTCAATTTTAAAATTTATAAATATGTGCATTTTCTGCCAAATCATCAACAAAGAAATTGACTCCGAAGTTATTTACGAAGACGACGAAATAATTGCGTTTAACGACATCGCACCAAAGGCCAAAACGCATGTACTAATTGTTCCCCGAAAACACATCGAAACCATTAAAGATCTAAAAACGGAGGAAGGTGATAACGCCTTAGTGGGAAAAATGGTAGCCGTCGCTCAAAAAATAGGGAAAGAAAAAAACCTGGAAGGCTATCAGCTCACATTCAACGTCGGAAAGTCAGCAGGACAGATTGTGTTCCATATTCATTTACACCTTATTTCCAATGGATAAAACGGGAAAGCTTTACATTATTGCCACTCCTATTGGGAATTTAGAGGACTTAACTTTTCGAGCCAAAAGGACATTAGAGGAAGTTGACCTAATCGCCTGCGAAGACACGCGTCATTCAGGGATCCTACTAAAGCATTACGACATTAAAAAACCATTACTATCTTTTCATAGTCACAGTGGACAGGCTAAGGTAGAAAAAATAATGGAATACCTAAATAACGGAAGTGATGTGGCTTTGATTTCTGATGCAGGAACCCCTGGAATCTCTGATCCAGCCTTCACATTAATTCAAGCAGCGCTTAAAGCCAATGTGGAAGTTGTCCCAATCCCAGGAGCGACCGCGCTCATTACTGCAATATGCGCCGCAGGGCTCCCAATCGATAAATTTTTATATCTAGGCTTCCTGCCTGTTAAGAAAGGTCGACAAACTTTGTTTAAAAAAATAGAAGAATCAGAACACACAGTCGTCTTTTATGAGTCTCCTCATCGACTCTTAAAAACCATTGGAGATCTTAAAAAATATTTGAAACCCAACACTAAAATAGTTATTGCCAAAGAACTAACCAAAATACACGAAACTTTTTTTCGTGGAACGCTGGAAGATATTGAAAAAAAACTCCCCGAAGGAAAGCCAAAAGGTGAATATGTCATTCTGGTTTCAAGCTCAAAATAAACTAAACATCCAAAAATCGATTGGGAATATATTCGATCGGAAGTTCAAAAATAGGCAAATAATTTAAAGGATCAACTTGCTCACCCTTGTGCCAAACTTCGAAATGCAAATGAGGCCCCGTGGTCTGCCAACCAGCCCCTTTTGTTCCTGGTGTTCCACCACTTAAACCAATCACTTCCCCCTCTTTCACAACAGTACCCGCCTTCACTAATATTTCACTCACATGACCATAAACAGTAATGAGCTTATTTTTATGAGCTAAAATAATATAACTGTATCCCATTCCGTTATCTTTGGTTTGAAAAACATAAGCATTCGCTGGGGAAACAATCTCAGTAAATTGCTTCGCTCTCAAGTCAGCCGCCTTATGTACTCCCCATCGAGAAGGATAGGTAGGATCTTCAAAATAAGCAGTGACTGCCACAGGAGGAATAGGCCAAGACAATGGATGCTGTCTTTTTCCCTCCACCTCTTCATCAATATCACCTTCAAACTCATCTGTTATTTCATCCTCCTTCTCTTCAGTTTCCTCTTCAATTGCGAGAAGGGTTTGAGCTTCCTCAGAGTCGCTATCAATCAATTCCACTCGCTCTAAAGATTCATCAAGAAGATCAAGCTTCTCTTCTATATACTCAATATTATCCTGCATGTTCTGAATCGCAATAGCAGACTGAAGCTGTTGTTGAATTGATTCATCAAGAAGTTTTTGAAACTCCTCCTCCTCGCCACGAGTTTTCTCAAGAAGATCTTTTTTAGACCCACGCCCTTCCTTCAAAATACGACGCTCTTGATTTAAAGAATGATACAAGGAATCTAATTCATCTCTCTCTTCTTCAACAACAAGTTGTTTATTCTCAAGGTCGACTTTTTTATCGTGGAGATCATAAAAGAGCTTACGCCCTGTTGATTCAAGAACTTCGGAATACTCACGTCCCAGCAAATTTTCACTCACACTATTGTCGGCCAAAAGAAGCTTTAACGTGCTTGAGCTATCATCATAAAAGTCCAAAAATTGCTCCTCTTCCTGATAAACCAATAAAACATAATCTAAAACCACTTCACGCTGAATATCTAAAGAAATGGAACTCTTATTCAGATCCCACATAAGGTCTTTTAAGAGAATTTGCTTTTCAGCCACTTGAAACTCAACATTCTTAATCTTTGTTTTCGATTCAACCAATTGTTTATTTAGTAAATCGATTTGTTTTTTAAGGGTTTCAATTTCTTTTCGAATGGGCTCTAGTTTATCTTCAATAGTATCAATCTCCCTTTCAAGATTATGAAAATTCTTCTTTTCATCCTCTAAGTTTGTCTTAATTCCCTCGAGGCGACTTTCGGTAAAAGCACGTTTTCCACCCCAATTTTCGATAATACTTTCTCGATAGGCCTCAAAGGCACTGTCTTCATCGCTTGGCAAAGAGATCTCAGCGGTTTTATCGTAAGTAACGACATCAAATTCATCTCCATCATCATAAAAAACAGCCTCACTTTCAAGGTCAGTTGACTCAATCAAATTACCCTCAGAGTCATAAAGCCCATCATCAGTCACCTCATAAAAATCTTCACTATAAGAATCATTCGAAACGGGAGCAAAAGGAAAAATTTCAGGATCATCCCCTGCCAATTCATCCTGAGGAATCACTTGCCCAAAAGCACTACCAATAAAAATAAAATTTAAAATAAGTAGGCTGGCAAGGAACTTCCGAATTTTCTGAGATGAAAAGAATTTCATTTAGAGACAATTTAATCTATATATTATAGCATTTTTTACCCCGAAAAGCCACCCCAAAAGGAGACAGGAAACTGGAAACAGGAAACAACTGTGTTCTGTGTTCTGTTTTCAATTTCCTTAATAAGGAATTTAACGGTAAAATAAAACCTCTTAATACAAAAAAATGATTGGATACATAAACGGACTCATCATCGATAAAGGCGAAAAATCACTCTTAGTACTAGCACAAAGTGTTGGGTATAAAGTCAACGTACCCACCGAATTAATTGCTTCCACAAAAGAAGATCAAAAAATTCAGCTCTATATTCACATGTCTGTCCGAGAAGACGATATTTCCCTATATGGCTTTTCGAAAAAAGAGGAAATGAAGTTTTTTGAGCAATTGATCAGCGTTTCGGGAATAGGCCCTAAAATGGCAATGGATATTCTATCGACCCCCATTCATATGACCCAACAAGCAATTTTAAGTGGAGATGTGGAGCTTCTCACAAAAATAAAAGGATTAGGCAAGAAAACAGCCGAGCGACTCATTTTAGAATTAAAAAATAAACTCACTCCAATCAGCATCGGATCAACCGGAAAAATAGAAACTTACAATGAAGAGGTGGTTGAAGCACTGGTAGGACTAGGATATGAAAAATTCCAAGTAATAAAAATTCTCGCAAAAATGCCATCCAGCATCAAAAAAACAGAAGATGCCATTAAACACTTCTTAAAACAGGCCTAAATTACCTCAGATCATAGATTTTAGATCTCAGATTCAAAAAGTTAGAAATTTCCTTTATTTTCCTCTCGAGAATAAGGTATACTTAACGACAGAAAAAACACACCAAATAAAAAAGAAATATGATCGAGATCGATATTCAAAATGCGCTGAGCGAAAAAATCGGTATTCGCCATGGAGTGAGCAAGCGTGTTTTTAACCGATTCTTAGAGAAGAGTAGCCCTCATATTAAAACTGTTTTTCAATCGAAAAACAAAATGGGATATGACTTTTTAAATCTACCCAATGACCAAAAATTAATTCGAAAAATAAAAACATTTATAAAAACACAGGAGAAAAACAAATGGGAAAACATTGTTGTCCTTGGAATTGGAGGGTCAGCGCTTGGAGGAATTGCCCTAAAAGATGCATTACTCGGCTCATATCATTATCTCGATAAAGCCCCTCATCTCTTTTTTGTTGATAATATCGATCCCGACCTTATAAATGAGCTACTTTCCAGAATCCCCCTAGAGAAAAGCCTTTTCATTGTCATTTCAAAATCAGGAGGCACAACGGAGCCAATGGCCCTTTATAGTTTATTCAAAGAGCGATTGATCCAAAGAAAAGTAAAAAAAATTAATAAGCATTTTGTTTTTATTACCGATCCAAAAGGAGGACTGCTGAGACCACTAGGAAAGAGAGAGGGAATTGAAATGTTTGATGTCCCCCCAAAAGTCGGTGGGCGCTTCAGCGTTCTTTCAAGTGTCGGGCTCGTCCCCACAGCACTCGCTGGAATCGATATTTCAGCTTTAATGCGAGGAGCAAAAAAAATGAAAGCAATTATTCAAAAATCATCTCCCGAAAAAAACCCAGCGCTCATCCTAGCCTCACTTCAGTATTTACTGGATCGAAAAAAAGGGAAAGAAATGACGGTGATGATGCCCTATAGCAATCCCCTATTTCGTGTCGGCGACTGGTATCGACAATTGCTCGCTGAAAGTATTGGTAAAAACAAATCAACGGGACCAACTCCAATCAATGCACTTGGAACCACCGATCAGCATTCTCAATTACAATTATTCAACGAAGGGCCAAACAATAAATGGTTTATTTTTCTGAATGTTCTTAAGTATGATTCTTCATTAAGCATAGGAAACCATTTACCAAAAAAGATCGATTTTCTAAACAACAAGAACTTAAGTGAAATTATCAACGCTGCCTACACAGGGACAGCAGAATCACTATCAAAAAATAAAAGACCAAACATCACTCTTAATATTTCAAGGGTAAATGCAGAAGTAATGGGGGCTCTTTTTATGCTTTTGGAATTTCAAGTGGCATTACTCGGACTCATGTATAAAGTCGATGCTTTTAATCAGCCAGGAGTCGAGATTAGTAAAATAATCACCAAACAAATTTTGTCTAAATGAAAAATTTAAAATTAAAAACCTGCCTGTCGGCAGACAAGGTTAAAAATTCGCGAAGCGGTGGTTTCACCATTGCTGAAATGCTAATTGTAACGATTATTATCGGAATTTTATCAACCATTGGAACACGAACTTACTATACCGAACGAAATCGTTTTGAATTTAATAATGCACTTACAAAAACAACAGGCATTATTAAAACAGCTCGCAACATGGCAACTTCAAGCCAAGCAATTTATAGCAACATTGCAGGAAAACAAATTGTTCCAAGAAATGGCTACGGAGTTTATATCAACCTAGAGCCAGCAGAAGACGAACCTCATTTTACACTCTTTGCAAGCTTAGGAGATGAGAATAATGACGTTAAACGATTCGACAAAGGGGTACTTTCAGGACCCGACTTAGAAGCTGACTACATAATGGAAACCTATCGACTGCCCAAGCAAGCAGAATTTCACTATTTTATCTACGACAACAATGTGGAGTGGGATAATGACCTCGACCCCCCTGCGGCCACTGCCACAGAAGCGGTAATATTTTTTCGTCCCCCTCTAGCCGACACCTACGTTGGAAGCAATGCAACCGTGGCGGAAGATCTTGAAAAATTGGGAATGCGATTCTTTAACATATATTCAAATGAAGGATCAAGTAAGGCATGTCAAACCATCAATCTTACAAGGGTTCAAACCTTTCCGATTATTGAAGGTAGCGATTGTAGTGAATTCACTATTGAAGAATAATGAAATTAATTAAAAAAAATAAAAGGGGTGAAACAATTTTAGAAACTATTATTGCAATGGTGATTTTGGCAGTAGGAGTAACAACCGCTGGAGCAATTATCGGTTATTCATTAAGAAATATGAATGGATCAAAGAATCGAATCATTGCAATCAATATTGCAAGGGAAGGTGTTGAAGCCGTTCGAAATATTCGCGACACCAATTGGCTTAAGTATAATAGTCGACGACGAGTTTGCTGGAATCATATGCCAGAAATTGACCCAGAAATTGGATGTGATGGAAGTACCCCAATCCAGCCAGGGCGTTACTTAATTTATAAACAAGCCGAAACGGAACGTTGGATATTAACCGAATATGAGATAAGGGATGATGAATTCAATAACACCACTATTCCTGATGCAAAAACAACTGGACTTAATTATTACTACAACACCGACACAAACAGAACCTACCGAAAGGTAGATGAAAAATGGGAAGATATAGCCACATTACATTTGATGGATATTGATGCCACATGGCTAGACAGCGATGAAGATCATATTTACGACAATGATGAAGATCTTTTTAACCACGCATACAATCCCAACGATAATTTGGATAGAGAAACAGTTCATGACTCATTAGGAGAAAAAATTGTTAAAAAAACAGCCTTAAAACGAATCATTTCAATCGATTATCTTCAGAACGACGGAGATTTAATATTTGAAGATAATGGATCAACAACAGTCAGCAATTTAGATGATCGAATGAGAATCACTTCAATCGTCAGCTGGCAGGAAGGAAATCGAAATCCAAGCGTTGAACTTGTCACCCATATAACCGACTATTTAGGAAGAGAAAGTTTTAACAACTAATCAAAAGCTACCCGAAAAGATAAAAAAAAATATGAAAAAGAAGATTAAAAATATTAGGAATAAAAATAGAGTAAATTTTTTCAAATTTTTTCAAATTTTTTCAAAGAAGAAAGGATTCACCATTATCGAGCTCTTAATGGCAACAATTATTTTAGCCATATTAGTGATGTCTGCTGCGGGAGTTTATACTAATTTTTATAATTCAGTACGAAATTTAAAAGCAGCCAACCTAGTTTATGAAGAAGCTCGATTTACAATGGAAAGAATTGTGAAGGAGGTAAGAAGCGGCACGATTGATTATGAAGAGTATTACAACCAAAAAACCAATTTTAGAGGGATTGGAATCAACGAAACCTATGGGCAAAACTATTGTCAGTACAGCCGCCAATTTTACAACGCAGGGCCAGACAATCAATATGGAACCTTTGATGATGCGAGCACAGGACAAAGAAGGGATGGAGTTCCCCCTCCTATCGAGGATAAAATTCAGGACAAACTCTACCTAATCAGTCCGAGTGGAACACAGAGAACTTACATTCGTCGAATTGAAATGGACGATGGATTTGGAAATATCATCGGGAAAATCGCCATGCTAAAGTTAGTCGGAAAAGATTGTGGAATTGATCAAATGTGCAGTAAGGAGACTCAAAATGGCTGCCCTCGAGACAGCGGAGAGGGAGATGGCCTCATTGATACTTGGGAATGCGAATCGGGTTTTGACTGTAAATTTCAAAATATAGAAAAACCATTGCCATTAGACTGCAGTGGTCAAATTAAAGTGATTCGAGATAACCCCGATGACATTGAAGACAGTAGTTTTGTTGATATCACACCAAACTCACTGGATATTACGAATTTAAAATTCATCATTACTCCACAAGATGATCCACACAAAGCCTACCTAGATCCAACCACCCAAATTCAACCCCACGTTACAATTAAGGTAAATGCACGTGCCAATCCAAAAATTGCGAATAGCTTCAAAGGAAGTACTCCATCCATCCCATTAGAATCAACCATTTCAGCACGAGCCTTCACCCCCGTAATCACCGAATGTAACTTACAGGAATGTATTGATGGAGACACAAAATCATGCAGTGCTCAAGGAAGCTTATTAAGTGGAGCCGTTCGAGTTTGTACTCAAGGAATCTGGCCCATTTGTGACACAGACAATTATGAACAAACCGCTGCAAATAACATCACAGCAGGGTTGGTCATTCCAACAAGAATGGAGCTTAACGGTGATATTGTTCCAAGTAATACAAC
Organism: Candidatus Peregrinibacteria bacterium; assembly: GCA_030637565.1. Taxonomy (GTDB): domain Bacteria; phylum Patescibacteriota; class Gracilibacteria; order UM-FILTER-43-11; family UM-FILTER-43-11; genus DAOWGG01. The sequence goes on from DAOWGG010000109.1 coordinate 8,276, forward strand.
GGCAGGAGGCTTAGACGATGAATCTCCCTTTGCTACTGAAGGCGGAAGAACTTTTTATGAAGAACAGAATGAAGTAGGCTCTTGTAGTGATGGTAGTTTTGATGAAAATGACATTATTCTCTGTAAGCAAAGGCGTTGCAGTGACGGAGTCGATAACGACGGAAATGGAGTAACGGATGCTAAAGATCCAACTTGTTTATTCCAAATTTGCAACAATGGATTTTTAGATCCTGGAGAAGAATGTATTGATGTAGGTGGTATTTGTATCTTCCGGCAAAAAACTATCAATGAAACTGGAAACAATTGCTACGACGGTTATGATAATGACTGTAATTACAATCCAGACAATCCAGCAACACCTGAAGATGAAAGCTTAGGAACGGGTGCTGATGAATTTGATCAAAGCTGTGTCGACTATATGTGTGCCAACGGCGAACTGGACCCAAGAATCCTCAATCCATTTGTAAAACCCGACTATTCACCAAAAAATTATCTTCTGGGAGCTGAAGATTTTGATCGAAGTAATGAATTCGATGAAAAATGCATCGATATCGGAGGGCTTTGTGATAACGAAACAATTCCAAATGAAGATCATAAATTCCAAGAGGAAGTGGATGCCTTATGCTTTGATAATTGGGATAACGACTGCGATTATGACGAGCTCACCAACGAAGAAGGTGCCGACGAATTTGACTCCGCCTGCCGAACAACGATATGTAGCAATAACACAAAAGACTGTGAGCTTGCCCCATCAGACTACGGATTACTAGATGACAATTCAAAGGGCTATTTAATGGATTATAATAAAGATATTTTATGTGAACTGTTTGACACTGACAATGACGAACAATGTATCGATGCAGGAGGATTATGTGGAGAAGTTCCACTTCAAGAGTTTATTTACGAAAACATATTGAGTGATGGTAGTGTTTGTTTTGATGGATTAAATCAGGATTGTGATGAATTCGCTGATCAGGAAGATGAGGATTGTTGCCCAGATATAGATAGTGATGGTGCAAGCGCCTTGATTTCTGGAGTTTGCGAACCCGACCCATCATCAGGAGGAGGGATTGAAAATGATCCTGGCGAAATCGACTGTAACGACTACGGGATATTTAATGATAATCCAAGTCTATCTGGTGGAAATATAAAGCCCGGACAAATTGAAATTTGTGACGATACTAGGTATCCAGAAAATTATCCTATTTTTACAAGGAATGGAGTGGAATTTAACTTAAGAAGTAAGCCTGTCGACAATAACTGTAGTGGGGTTAATGATTTATATCCAAGCTTAAGTGATAATGGATGGGATCATAGCGACCCTGCCTGCTGCGTCGACACTGATGGAGATGGATTTGGAATCGAAAGTGCCTATATTTATCAATCGGGCGGAAATTGTGAAGGAAGTGCCATTGGCCTCAATGAAAGACCTCCTTACGACTGCGACGACTTAAATGTCAATATTCACCCAGGGCTAACTGAGGATACTCCTGAGCTATGTTCTGATGGGCTCAATAACAACTGTCGATTCATCGAAGCAACCAATACAAAAAGAAAGGATCATATTGATATGTATAGCGATATAGTAGTTGCCTTCAATCTTGAATTATTCGAACCCGAATGCTGTGATCTAACCGCTATGGAAATTTGTGACGACACAACTAGCTTAAAAGGAGATGGAAGTAATAGTGATGAAAACTGCAACGGATTCGCTGGATTGGATGACCGATATTGCATCGGAAGTTCTGGATTAATGTTTTACGATAATTTTACGAGCAGTCTCTACGTCAATGCAGCTTCAACGGCTTATCATGATTTAACCGCTGGAACGATTACTATTTCCCCATTAACCGAAGTTTCTCAGACCACCCTAAGCAACCCCGCCCCTATCGACACTAATACCTGTTCTAATGTTGAATCAGCAACCATTGGTCATTCTGCCGATAACATTGATCCACCAAATAGTATTGATGTTACTTATGAAGTTTCAAACGATGGTGGAACAACCTATGAACCTTACATCGAAGGAATTGGAAATCCTCATATTTTCATCTCCGCTGGAGTAAGTCTTCGATGGCAAGCCACCTTAACTGGAAATGGCATTGATACTGCGCCAATCTTAAACGACATTACTTTAGACTTTACCTGTAATTAAGCCAATGAAAATTAGAATTTTAAAATTGATTGGAAATTGGAAATTGGAAATTGGAAATTCCCGAAGAGGAGTTTCCCTACCACTAGTAACAGGGCTCGTCGCCCTCCTCATGGTCTCATCGGCAGCCGCCAATGAGCTCGTGATTCGTAATATGCAATCAGTTCAGCGGATTGAAGCGAGTAATCGTGCCTATTTAGCAGCAGAAGCAGGCATTGAAGATGCCCTTTATGAGCTCAGCCCTCATTTTGCTGGCTACCAAACCCAACCTTTTGGTGATTCTGATGTAAGAAGTAATATTTTTGATGAAAGCGGAGATGCTTGCGATGCAGGTGATGGTGGTGACTGGTGTAATGAATGGGTAATTGAAAGTCGAAGCGGGCAAAATAACTGGGAAGGAAAGTTTTTCCCAAAACAAAAATTAATCATCCAACTTTATAACGACAATAATAATAGTAATGAAGGATTCAATGCGATCAATGACGGACCTTTTTCTGCAAATGAAATTCAAGCATTAAATAACTTAGGAGTTTTCAAGATCACATTTCGAATGCCTGATGATGTCATAGAGAACGGTAAACTTTTTATTGATAACGATCAAGACGGACTACTTAACGAAGATCCTGAAGGAGCCCCCAACCCCATTAATTGTTTTATCGATGAAGACACAGGAGCATTAGCAAACCCAGAAGACCACGATTGTGATGGGTTGGTGAATGAAGATAGCAGGTATGACCCTGTAATTTTATGGAAACTGACCGATGGAGGAGATAAAAGCCTAATCCCTATAAAAGGTTGTATGGAAATAAATGATAATCCGGGAACTCAGCCCTGTGAAGATGATTTTGGCCCCACAAGCTCCCCCTTGTACAACGAAGGAGCGTATGCAGTACTCATTAACCAAAATACCGATGGGGTTAATGAGAAAGGTGAAATAGAGAGCACTAACAATTTCATAAGTCGTGCCACAGATTTTGTAACAGGGAGTCCAAATGCAAAGATTCAATTCGAATTTTTAATCATCGCCCCAATGGAGCATATACAAGGAATAACCCGAGTGGAAATTCCCTATTTTGAATACGATGTCTATTCCTCAAACAGCACAGATATTCCCTATCCTTATTTCAGCATTAAATCTGATGGCTATTATCGCCAATTCAAACAATCCATCACTTCAACCGTCACACCCAAAACCACAACGCCGCTATTCGACTTTACAATCATTCAGCAGGAATAGCTTACCTATTGTTGGCCCACTATCTAACAACAATATTAACAAGCTTACCTTTCACATAGATTTTTTTGATGATCTGTTTCCCCTCAGTGTTTCGTTGAATCGCTTCATCGGACATCGCTTTTTCAATGGCATCTTCTTCGGAAATATCCAAAGGAACCTCCTCGGAACTACGCTTCTTTCCATTCACTGCAAAGACCAACTCAAACGTATTGTCTACCACCAATGAGGAGTCAAATTCAGGCCATGGCGCGTAAGCAATTGAATCGGAATGTCCAAGTCTTTCCCACATCTCTTCACCCAAATGAGGAGCAAAAGGAGCAAGGATAAGAACGAGTTTTTCTAAAGCCTCTTTTGGGATTTCTTTTAACTTCAAAAGTTCATTCGCCAAAATCATCATCTGAGAGATAGCGGTATTAAAACCAAAAGAATCAATATCCTCACCCACCTTCTTAACCGTTTTATGAACCAATCGATCGATGTCTTCATCAGGCTCTTTATCAACCACATTCCCCTCTTCGAGCAATCGCCACACCTTCTGAAGGAATCGGAAAGAGCCTTCAATATTTTTCATGCTCCATGGCTTCACCGCGTCAAACGGCCCCATAAACATTTCGTACAAACGAAGAGTATCCGCTCCATATTGTCGAATCACATCGTCTGGATTCACCACATTCCCACGGCTTTTACTCATTTTTTCTCCATCTTCACCAAGAATAAGACCTTGATTCATCAACTTCTTAAAAGGCTCTCTATCTCTCAGGAGACCAAGATCAAACAAAACTTTATGCCAAAAACGAGCGTACAAAAGATGAAGCACCGCATGCTCCGCCCCTCCAACATACAAATCCACATTCATCCAATATTTTTCATCTTCGGGATTAATAAAATACTTGTCATCATTCGGACTTAAGTAGCGCAAATAATACCAACAACTCCCACCCCACTGAGGCATGGTATTGGTTTCACGACGCGCCGCACCAGAGCATTTAGG
>DAOWGG010000038.1 GCA_030637565.1 Candidatus Peregrinibacteria bacterium
ATCCCCGTCCCCATCCATATCCCCCACGGAAAGAGTCGAACCAATCCTGGAAGTTGATTCTCCTAAAATAAAATCATCCGCACTAGTGGAAGATGTTGGATAAATTCCATCACGATCATTATAAAAAATATAAACACGACCTGAATCACCAGAATAACGATTTTCGGAGGAAATCAAATCATCATCCCCATCTCCATCAATATCAGCAATGGCAATAGCGCGACCAAACTCTAGCCCCGCCGCACTCCCAATAATTCGATAATCCGCACTGGTCGCTGCAGTAGGATAAGGACTCCCCTGAAAGAAAATATGAATCGAACCACGACTGGAGTTACCCCACATAGACCCTACTACTAAGTCATCCAACCCATCATGGTTTAAATCTCCAATGGCTAAATGAGAACCGAAAGTAACATAAGTACCATCATAAGCGATGGAATCACTCAAGCTACTACTCCCCGGTGCTGTAAACTGAACGGATGGATCAAGAACCAATGGATAAGCCTGTTCAGTGGTTGAAAATTGAACCGTTAGCTCATTAAAAAGCTCACCCCCAATTTCATAAACTAAAGTGTCCAATCGATTCCCCTCTTTATCCAAAACGAAAGGGGCTTGAATGATGAAATCTGCAGGACCATTGCCATTTTCATGAACGCTTTGAGCAAAATCCCGAGCAATCACTCGAGAGGCACGTGCCAAGAGACCCTCACTCGCTCCTGCTCCTGCCTCGTCCTGACTAAAGTCGACATTTGCCATGTAATACCCTTCAATCGCTCCATCATCACGTAAATGAAGCACTGCATTATCAAAGCTATAAAGCTCTGCCTCCACCCCATCTCCATAATGAAAAATAGTGTAGTTTTTAATAGTATTAGGAACAATCGAATTGGGATCATTTCGATACTGATACACATCGGTTTTTCGATTGTCACTGCTATGATAAACCACCTCGTCAGTATTCACATCAGTCAAAGTGCTCATTTCATAAACAGGAGGAGTAGAAGGCTGAAGAACGGGTTGCACGTCTCCGAGTAACTGCTCAGTAAAACTAACTTTTGCGGGAACATTAATCGATTCATGATGAAGAGTAACGGTTTGATAAACATCCACAGGATCTGGGAGTACCTCATCAGCAATCGTTCGAACCGGCTCACCAGTAACTAATTTATTGGCTTCATTTTTATCTTTGTATTCAATTGTAGGATATGCAGCCCGCTGGTCAGCCGAAGCATTTTTAAGCAAAGGATCTTTCTTACCTTTTCGCTGTAAAAACTCCATTGAAATGGAGCGAGTTTCATTATTAAGAAAATCAAGCTTAAGAGTCTTTTTATCAACTTTATGCTCATTTTTTACCTCAAATTTCTTGTCAGCTTTTCCGACAACATTTTCAATCGAATCATCCGTGGAAGAGGTAATGCAAAATCGTACATTGGATTCCTCCATTTTTTTAAACTTCGCCCGTTTCGCCAGCAAAGCATCAACCACTGCATCCTTCTGAGCCTTTTTAACTGACCCTGTATTTTTTTGAATCTCATCAAGGGAATCTAAATGTCCAGCAACAAGCCTTAAATGACGATTCACCTCCTTTTTATCACCCGCAAGAGCTTCATCAAGCAAATCTCGGATGTCCTTCTTACTCAATTCTTCACTTAAAAAAGTAATAGGATCTTCAAAATTCTCCTCTAACTCCTGCTTCAAATTATCGAGCTCCACCACATCGGGACAATCCGCTCCATAACGCAGAACGCCAACCTGTTTATGAACATAAAAAGGAGAACCCGTTTCATCCAAAGCACCCTGACTCGCCTGAGAACAACTAGAGCCAAACTCCACATGATCGCAAGCAAAAGCAAACCACTCACTTTCCCGCTCCGCCCCCTTTTGGACAACATAATCCAAGTCAATCGGCTGACCACTCAAAGTCAGATCACTTATCATCCACGCCCCACCATCACAAGTAGGAGCTCCGCCATCCACTGGAGTAATAGCATCCGTTTTGCAAAGCGCTAAATAATAACCATCCCCGTTCACATCCGTAGCCATTGCCGTAAAAGAAACGGTTTCACCAAAATACAAAGGTAATTCTAAGCTACCCGCTCCTCCATCACTAGGCAGTTCTTCAAAAACCGGTGCTGGATTACCCACGCGAATAGACGAAACCGCCGCCCACGTTAAAGGCACGGTAACCACTAAAGTGATCAAAGCAGCAGTGAGGTGTTTTAGGTGGGTTGGCCTCATTAAATTTCGTTTTATTTTAGGTGGAAATTGACCCCTTGTGTCGAATCCTTAAAATTATATCATTCCACTCGTAAAAACCAAAAAAAAACGGGACAAATTTTCAAAAATATATTGCACGAATTTTGAATTGTTTCTTGACCATGTTTTTAAGTAAAAAATAGATGATTATAAAAGAAATATAAAGAAATAACTATTATCAATTTCACTACCTATTGTCGTCCTGATTCCGATCCATCGGAAGAAGGACCTTTTAATTTATCCTATTTTGCCGACCTTCCAATCGTCTTTCTGAGCCCGCCACGCGGGAGAAGAATCTTTTGTATATCTTGATTTCTTTTTTGCTTGATTGATTACTTGGTCCTTCGCTTCGCTCAGGACGACAATATGAAACACCAAAAATCCCCCTCATCAGCCGAAGCTTCCGAGAGGGATTTTAAAATTTCAATTGACTAAGAAAGAAATTCTTATTTTCGGTGTCGTTTTGTATACATATGAGTATGAATACGAGCCGTGATTAAGATCAAAACTCCAAGGAGAATGATCACGACACCAATCAGTTGATTGGTTAAAGGAGCGCGAACCGTAACAGAGGTTTGCACTTGAACATTGTTCGAATCTTGTCCAAAAGGCATCGCTACCGGTTTCAAATCCCCTTTTTTCCCTACATCAACAGAAGTTCTAAGAACATTGTTAACGTCAGGAGCTGTCACTGCTAAATAAAGGCGATTTTGGTAAATGGATTCCCCTTCCTTAAGAACACTTACATTCACCCAATAGTTACCAGGAGAAAGTGATGGAACATCGGCCGTTAAATCCACATCCTTTACGGTATGAGGATAAACAGACCCACTAAGTTGTTCCGCGGAACCACTGGAAATTAACTCTTCAGTTTTGTAATCCAAAACTTCCACATTGGTTTTTACCGAAGTAAGAGCAGTGTTTCCAAGGTTTTTAAGGGTCATCTTCATTCGAAGCGGCTGCCCTTCGGTTACAGGGTTCAGGCTAACCGCCTTCACCCAATAATCGGTTACATCATAGTCCACCACGTTAAGATCAACATTAAGGTGTCCTCCTAAAAGAATAGCAATGTCACCCCCTTGAGAAGCCTTTTGTTTTGGCTTAACAGTAACCGAAATCCCTCCTTTGTATTTCCCCACCTTTGCATCTGCAGGAACATTGAGATCAACATACATTGGAACATGCTGTTGTCCCCTTGGCATCATTAAGTTTTTAGCATCACGAATGGTAACCCATTTCATGATTTCTTCATCCCCCGTTATTTCAGTTTCAACCAACATGTCATGAGCCGGATCGTTAGTGTTTAGATCGATGACATAAACAAAGTTGGAACCCGGTTTTAGATTTTCGTTGGTTACAAAAGGTGGTGCGATTCCAAAGGCAGCAGCAAGAGAATTAGGAACAAACAGAACCAGTCCGATCAAGACGGCGAACAATGAATTTAAGGTTTTATTCTTCATTGAATTAATAAAGTTAAACAATTAGTAATTTAAGTTCTGTCTTAGTCGGCACAAGTAAGTCCAAGATCATTAGTACTAGTAAAAGTGTTAGAACCAGTATAGCTACCCGCTGCCTGTGTAGCAGGAATACGAATCTTCCAGTAAAGAGGGAAGTCCCCGTCGCCAGCATGATTATTACAAGTTTCAGTACCAATACCAGAACAAGCAGTAGCTTGAGTAGATATGGTACATGGAGTAGATGAATCTTCACAAAGATTATATGCAACCTCTCGAATCACCATATCTGTATCCAAACAACCATTCACTTCAGTACCAGTAGCCGCTGTATTCAATAAAGCATAAGCACCACCTGTATCCCAGTCAAAAGTAGAATTAAGGAATTTTTGCTGAGCAGCGGGAATAGTCCCACTTGCTCCATCAGTCATATCAGTACCATCTAAAAGTACATCAATCACTATGTTTCCAACGTTACCCATGTTGGAAACCTGTTCACCAGAAGTTCCTCCAATAGAAACCGTTGAATAAGCAAT